>DAIRSD010000119.1:4970-11503 GCA_036804625.1 Aureliella sp.
CATCTCAAGGTGCCCTGGGCTAGGGACCTTTGTCAATCGCCCCAGGGCCGGAACTGTAGCCGTGGTTAGAAAGCGAGTTTGGGGTTGGAGCGGTATTCCACTTCACTGGTCGGTTTAAGCCGTCGGTCGCTGGCGGGCAGGCGGTCCTTCATTTCAGTCCTGCACTGGACGGCATGCCGGTCCTGATCCTAGACGATCATGTCAGCAGTCGACAAGCACTAGCGCAGGCACTGCAGCGTCGTGGTTTGATGGCTCGTGAGACGGGTTCGCCCGAACAAGCTCAACAAATCCTGAATCAATTTCTTGAACAGCATGATGGAATAATCGTCTTAATCGTGGATCAGATGATGCCTGTATTAGATAGTCTTCAAGTGGTTGCAAACTTGCAATCGCTGATAGGTCCTCGCGAGCGGCTGACGTTGCTTCTGACAACAACGTTACATCCAGTGGACCAGCAGCAGATGGAGTCTTTCCAGATTGATGCCCTGTTGCATAAGCCAGCGCTGGGAAGCGAAGTCTGCCGGATCATTAGTTCTTTATTGTCTAACGAATCGATCTCGCATCAAGCTTTAGGCGAAGACAAATTTGAGGCTGCCAAAGCGTCGCGGCGACTTAGGTTGCTCCTGGCCGAAGATGGTGCTGTCAATCGAGCGGTAGTCCTAGGTTTGTTGGACCAGCAGGGGCACGAAGTAGCGTGTGTCGAAGATGGAGCGGCTGCGGTTGAGGCATGGCAACAGTTTCAGTTTGATGCAATTTTGATGGATGTTCAAATGCCGGTGTTAGACGGTCTGCAAGCTACGCAGCGCATTCGAGAGCTGGAAATGGCGGGCCAGCACATACCGATCATAGCTATCACAGCCGCAGCCATGGCCGAAGATCATGAGCGCTGCTTGCAAGCCGGTATGGATGGATATCTCAGCAAACCGATCAATTTTAAGCAATTTGACAGCCTGTTAAATCAACTGGTTGAACAGGCCCAGCAGAGATCCTATGACCAGCGCTCAACTATCGAGTTACCCGAGACGACGCTGTTGCATCCTACGGTGCCAAATCATGGTCTTGCTGCTCAATCAATCAAGCCAGCCAGGCCCAATGATCCAGCTTCGGTAGATGCGCAGAACATGGGCGCGATGTCTAACGACTCTGCGGTTGTTTCCCGACCGGGCAGTGCTTCGCCGATCAAGCCTTCCTTGGTGGCTAGCTTGGTATTTGACGCACCGCTGGTTAAATTGCGTTGCTCGCCATCTCAGTTGTGCCAGTTGGTGACCACGTTGCGACAGGAAGCCGTACAGCGGCTGGATGAAATGACCGTTGCTCTGGAGCGCCATGACGACAAACTTCTGGTGCGGGCTTCACACTCACTAAAAAGTGCAGCCGCACTATTTGATGCCAAGAATGTCACTAGCGCTTCGGCCGCTGTCGAAAATGCAGCGCGTGTCGGGGACACTCAATCAGCCGCACAGCAGTTCGCCCTATTGCGACTGGCCACGTCGGCTATGATCCAGGAGATCGATCAATGGCTTAAGCAACAGGTATCCAGCCCAGCATGAAGATTTCCTTGAGTCGCAGACGTAGTGGAATTCGCCAGAATTCCCGACTTTCAACTCCCCACTACCAACGACTGGATTCTCCTAAATCCCCTTTCTATCCACCCAGCCACCCAGCGCAACTTCAAAACGCGCACGCTCCACTTAACTCGCGTACAAGTCTTAATCGACAGTCACTTTTGCCACATACTGTCGGATATCGCTTTCCAATTGCAACAGCCGGTCTGTCAGGATCTGTTTTGCACTGGTCAATTCCTGACTTGATTCAGGTGGCAGATATCCGAACATGTAGAATTTCACTTTGGGCTCAGTGCCCGATGGTCGTACCGCAAAGTAGTTGCCTTCGATCGCCAGGTCAAGCATCACCATATCGGCAGGTGGGGCCTCCAGTGGCCGAGTGCTACCATCGGTGCCACGAATTGTCAGCGATTTGTAGTCGCGTAATTGAGTGACTTGAAGTCCGCCAAGCTGCTCCGGTGGATTGCTTCGGAATGCGGCCATCAATCGTCGCATCAGCGACATGCCCTGACTGCCTTCCATTTGAACGTTCACCAGAGTTTCCTGGTGGCAGCCATGCTGTCGATACAGCTCGTCTAGTCGTTGGTGAGCCGTCTTGCCTTGGCTCTTCAGTCCAGCGACCAATTGGGCCATCAGCAAACTGGCCGCAGCGCCATCTTTGTCACGAACGTACTGGCCTATCAGATAGCCATGAGATTCTTCGGTTCCAAACACAAAATCCTCGGGCCCAACACTGTCGATAGCGCCTGCGATCCATTTGAAACCAACATGCAAATTGCTCTGGCAGCCAACTAAGTAGCTGGCGGCGATTCGACTGGTTAGTTGCGTGGTGACCAGAGTTGTGACGATGTAGGAACGCGGATTCAGCCAGCCCAGCAGTTGGAACTGACTACATACATAATCTGTCAGCAAGGCACCGATCTGGTTTCCGCTAAGGGTTGCCCAGTCGCTGCCCGGCTCCATCGTCAGCGGTGTGGCACAACCGATGCGATCGCAGTCCGGGTCGGTGGCGATAATGCAGTCAGCACCCGTTCGTTTAGCCTGATCGATAATCGCTGTGAAGACTTGGCTGTTTTCGGGATTGCTTACATGGCCCGGCACATTGGGAAAGTCGCCGCTGGGCTCAGCGTGTGGCTGATAAAGTTCTACCTGCTGAAAGCCAGCCTTCTCTAAGATTGGCAACGTCGCAAATGCACCCACTCCATGTAAGGGTGAAAAAATGATCTTTGCATCGCGGGGACCTTGCCACGAGTACCTCAGTACCTGCTCCTGAAAGGCCGCATCGATCTCTGAAGTGCAAATAATGACTTTGCCTTGCTTCACTGCTTCATTAAAATCGACTGTTTGAATCGTATCGACGCTCATCACGCGATTGATGATCGCCTTGTCGTGGGGCGGCAAGATCTGACCGCCGGTGGACCAATAGACTTTGACTGCGTTGTCCGAAGGGGGGTTGTGGCTGGCGGTGACCATGATGCCACAATCGCACTGTTTGTATCGAACAGCGAATGAAAGCTGCGGCGTGGCACGATACTGATCTAAGAAATATACGTGAAATCCATTAGCCACCATGATCGAAGCACAAAGCTCGGCAAACTCACGCGATCGATGTCGCGTGTCGTAGGCGATCGCGCACTTAAGCTGCTTGCCTTGACCAGCATTCTGCTGGACTACGTAAGACGCCAGTCCCTGAGCGCTTTCTCCAATGGTGCGTTCATTGATCGCATTGGAGCCAAAGGCGTACATTCTGCCCCGGCGGCCACCAGTGCCGAACGGAATCACGGTCCAGAAAACATCATCCAGTTGCTTCCACTGGTTGTCCAGGATGTGGGCAATAATGGCCGCCCGGTAGGCTTGATAACGTGGTTGGCTGAGCCATATCTCCAGGTTCTCCATCGCTCCGGCTGAAAGTTTTCCCTGGCCGACGGCTTGTCGAGCAGCTTCAATGGCTTGATTGACGTTCATAACGATAAAAATGCAGTTGAGTGATTGTAGTAAATGTTCGATAAAATTGTAAAACAATACGCTATCAGCGTACAGCCACCGCTGCTGGAAACCTTTGGGTCTGGTTACAATTAGGCCCTTTGATTTGTGAAAGGTTACAGAGTTTTTTGAAACAATTGCTTCTGGGATTTGGAGTCGATTCATGGCTAGCGAGCCGATCATCAGCGTCAGTGGTTTGCGTGGTACCATTGGCGATCAGCTTACACCATCAGTGGCGGTTCGCTATGTGGCTGCACTGGCTTCCACGCTGCCTAAGGGGTTGGTAGTAATCGGTAGGGACGGTCGTCAAAGTGGTGGAATGTTAGCTGCCGCAGTGACCTCGGCCCTATTGGCTCATGGCCTAGATGTGGCCGACTTGGGGCCTGCAGCGACACCTACCATTGGTGTTCAGTTGCGTGCCATGAATGCGGTGGCTGGTATTCAGATTTCGGCCAGTCATAATCCCAAGCAGTACAACGGACTGAAGCTGTTTGGAGCGGATGGACGTGTGTTGCCGAAGTTGCAGGGCGAGCAGGTCCTGGCCGGATATCGGTCCGGCAACTCGAACTGGGTAAATGTGGATCAGTTGGGCCAGCAGCACGAAGTTGCGGACGCTCACGGACATCACTTGGACTTGGTTCTGACCACAGTGGATCTTCAATCGATCCGAAGCAAAAAATTCCGCGTGCTGCTGGATAGTAATCATGGGGCCGGAGGCATATTGGGCCGACGTCTACTGGAGGCCCTGGGATGTCAAGTGACTTTGCTGGGAGAGAAACCTGACGGCCAGTTCTGGCATGCTCCCGAACCGCTAGCAGAAAATTTGATGCAGGTCAGTCAGAATTTCAAGTCGGGCGATTTTGATGTTGGCTTTTGCCAAGACCCCGACGCAGATCGATTGGCGATCATCGATCAAACAGGACGATTTATTGGAGAAGAGTTGACGCTGGGACTTTGTCTGTTGCAGGTATTGCCTCAGCATGCTGGCTCTGGCAAGTGTGTCGTCACCAATTGTGCGACCAGCAGTGTGTCTCGCTTGGTGGCCGAGCGATTCGGCTGTCATTTGATTCAGTCCGCCGTTGGGGAAGCAAACGTTGCAGACGCGATGATCCAGCATCAGGCCATCTTTGGCGGCGAGGGCAATGGCGGCCCCATCGATCCCAGCGTTGGATATGTTCGTGACAGCTTTGTAGGTATGGCTCGGATTCTAGATCTTATGGCTAGCAGCGGCCAGACGATATCGGCCTTGGTCGAACAACTGCCGCCGCTGTCGATGGTCAAAGATAAGATTACGTTTAGCAGCACCGCTCTGCCTAGCCTATTTGCAAGACTGACCGACGTCATGTCCGACGCTCGAAGTAACACATTGGATGGACTGAAATTGGAATGGTCCGATCGTTGGCTTTTGGTGCGCGGCAGCAATACGGAACCGATCGTTAGGTTAATCGCCGAAGCGCCTACTACAGCCCAAGCGCGCCAGTTGTGCGATCAGGGCATGCAAGTAGCTGCCTCGATGACCTAGGTATTAGTCAGAAAGCCACAAAATGTTCAGCAATATCCTGGTAGTTGTTGATAGTTCACGAGCTGCACATCCTGAACTGGGTCGGGCGATAACTCTGGCTCGATTGTCTCAAGGAAGCTTGCATATTGTCGATGTTGTGCGCGACTTGACTTGGTTGGGAAAGCTGTTTCAACAAGGCGCTGCAGATGCACAGGCAAAAGCGATCCAGCAATGTCAAGTGACACTCAACCAATTAGTGGTTCAGTGCGCTCAGCAGCAGGTGACAGCGACTGCCGAAGTGTTGGTCGGTACCAGTTCCCAGCAGATCTTTGCTCAGGCTCATAAGTTGAAAGCCGATTTAGTGATTCGATATGCTAAAGGCCAGCACAGCCACAGCGAATCTAAATTGGGGGCAACCGCACAGCGTTTGATTCGCTGGCCGCCCTGCCCGCTTTGGCTGCATCGCGCGCAGCATGAACCGATCAAGCGTATTGTGGCAGCGGTGGATGCCACACCGGATGATAGCCAGCACGCTGCGATCAACAAGCAGATTCTAAAGACGGCTAGCGAGTTGGCTGGATATCACCAAGCAGATTTGAAAATTATCTATGTTTGGACCATGTATGGTGATCATCTTTTGAAACACCACATGCCGATGGCAGAGTATCAGCGTTTGGTCGATTACTCTCGTAAGGAACACGTTGACAATTTTGCGAAACTATTGACCGACAATCAAATTGCTGCTCAGGCGGGTCAACTGCTGGAGGGGGATGCCAGTATGATCGTGCCTCGCTACTGCTCGGAAAATCAAGTCGACTTGTTAGTCTGTGGTACCGTAGCTAGACAAGGTGTTCCAGGATTGGTGCTGGGAAACACCGTGGAACGCATCATGAATCTTGTGGACTGTTCGATCTTAGCCATGCCATTAGCCAAAGCGTAGGTCGAAAAGGGGCGACCTTCTTGATTGATTCAGGCCGCAAAAGGTCGGGGGCACGCTACTTCGTTATCCGTGTAGACCCGCTGGGGACACACAGACTGGATTGATTCCCCCCGCAAGTGCTATGCTTGGCATCTCGCCAGTTTCGCTAACCCACTCAGATTTTCGGGTCTACGATTGCCGTGACCCAGGCAGAGTTGACTGTCCCCCGTCCCCCCTCACTCAGGCAGAGTTGAGTGTCCCCATACCCTACTCCCCTGTGATCGGGACCTATTTGCTTTTTCTCCACCTTGCAGCAATAGCTCCATAGACGAGCAAAACGCACAATAGGGAGCAATACTCAAGGACTTGATAAATCACGTTATCATCGGCGTTTTCCGTATTTCGATTTTTCATCGTGAATACAGTTAAAATGGAGAGTATCGAGAAAAATGCCATTCCAAAGGTGCCATACAGCTTGGCTGAGGCGGAACCAGGCTGGAGTGATGAAAAGAAAATTAGCGAAATTGCGACAGCAGATGATTATACGATAATCGGACTAAGTGAT
>DAIRSD010000120.1:0-11404 GCA_036804625.1 Aureliella sp.
TGAAGCGCCTGGTCGGATTCACCGGCCATAATTTTTAGCACGGCAAGAGCTCGGACAACAATCATCGGAATTTGATCGGATCGTAGGCTAGCTTCTGCGTGATGCCTAAAGCGACTGAGTACCTCCGGATCTGCTCGGCGATCCGATTCGTTCAAGTAAATCAAGGCGACCAGCGCATGCGCTCGCGGATCTCCAACGCGTTGTTCGGGAGCGATTTTGATCAATTCCCTATATGCGCTGTCGATTGCACCTCGATTGAACATGCGTGAGCCAATGACTAAACTCCCCTGATTGCCGGAGTGCATGGCACGCACTCGGCGAAACAACAAATCTCCGTAACTGGTCAGTTTGGACGGAGATGCGGTAACTGGCGTTTCGTAGGTAAAGTTCGGCAGGTCGCCTTGTTGGTTAGAATTCAGTCCTTTCCCGTCAGTGGCGGTTGAGGAAGGAGCCTGGCTCTCAAGAAACTCCTCATCGGCCAGTTGAAGGTAATGGTCTGCTAGCACAAATCGATTGTTTCGGCTCACGTACCAGACAGTCAGCGAACCGAAAAGAATGATAAGTGAAGGGATTGAGGTAAACAGGATGCGGCGCCAAGCCCGTGTTCGTGACCAGCGAGCGAGTAAACCAGCAACGTGGATCAGCCATCTCATGGGCTCAACGAACGATACCCGAGATACAAAAGCGACCAGCTTGCCAAACTGCTGAGCTGCACGACCTCGACGCATTCTCCTTAGAGCAGGCTTGTTCCATAACTCTTTGGGTACGCTGGCCAGCGCCAGAAATAGTCCATACGATTTGCCACTCGTCTTGCGTTGTGGCTTCCTGGACAAACGTTCACGCGGAGCATCGATCAAGCCAAATAGGAAACCGGCGACGGATTGGAAAAGAAGTGATTCGCGGATGCCTGCAAACGCTTTGAAGGGCTTGCTTAGTAAGCTGCCAGCCGACAGTAGGCCAACAACCAAGGCTTCGTAAAATCTTGAGATAAGCCGAATGAGCGATCGGCTGCGCTGCTGGAACCAAGCCAGCACAGCGTACATCGCACCAATCGGGTCCAAGCGTTTCATCATAGGATCAGGTTCAGTTCAATTGACAATCAGACAAAGACGACGCAATGCTATTTGATAACAGTAGTCTCGTTGCTCACTCGCCCAGCTTCAGTTAGGTCCAGGGATTCCAGTTGGGCGGTTGTCTGCTGAATCTTTTGAATCGCGGCTTCCTGGGTTAGAGCTTTTTCGTCATTCCCTTGGTGTCTGTAAAGCTTGGCCAGTCGGATGCGCGTATCCTGCCTGGTAGGATTTATATTGATTGCTAGTTCGTAGGAGTCAATTGCTTCGTCCAACTGACCCAGTTTTTGGTGGATTCGGCCTTGAGTGTCCAATAAATCGTCGACAAATTTCTCGTGCAGCATCTTACGATCCTCAATCAGTTGCCGACATTGTTTGGCAACTTTCAAAGCGTCGTCCAAACGTCCTTCAGCCGCATAGGTATATGCCAGGTGATCGGCGAATATAATGGCAGTGGGTGCCACTTGATAAATCTGCTCCAAATGCGAGATTGCCTCCTTGTGTCGCTTTTGACTCAAATGATAAATCGCCAACATGGCATGCGTCCCCGTCGTGGCTCCGCCGGATACCAGAACCCGATTCAGTGCAGCACCCAGCTCCTGAACTTGACGCTTGTCGGCTTCATCTTGAATATCACCTCCCAATCGCATCAGGGCCGCAATGTTCTCTGCGACTTTGGGGTTTGTAGGGTCTAACACCATGGCTCGATCTAAGAATCGAAAGCCCTCCACTTTGTTCGGGTTATCGCGACCATTCAGCACAAAACGAACACGGTACAGATCCGACATGGCACGCGAGAGCGTGGGGCTTGGTCGGACCGTTTGACCCTGTTTCAGTAATTGTTCGGCCAATTCAATGCCAGCGGTATCAACACTCAGCATTTGAGCCAACTGGATACGTAACTTTTCGTTGCGTGGATCGGCTTTTAGTTTATTCCGGAAGTAGTCGACCCCTTTTTGCCTGGCAACACTGGCAAGCTCCAATTGACCCACAGAGGAAAGTCGTTGAGCCAAGAGCCCATAAGTCTCTGGTGCTCGTTTGGCGGACGATTCAAAAAACGCCAGTGCCTGATCATACTTCTTTGCTTGCCACAGTAGCTCACCTGCTTGAAGCAGTACGTCCCTGGGGGTGCCAGGCCAGTTACGAGCAATTTGAGCATGATGCAGAAATAAAGGCAGTAGACTTTGTTCGCGAGTCTGTCGGAATTCGACGATGTATGACATGGCCATCAGTGCATGAGCTTTGGCGTAACCGACTTTGTCATCGGGCGCTATCTTCCGAAGCAATTGCTGGCCATTGGCGATGGCTCCACGCTGAAACATGGCTGACGCAATAATGACCTGACTGTCGCGCGAGGGTTCTAAAAGCTGTACTCTGCGGAATAACAGCTCTCCATAGCTTGAGATCGCTGGGCGTTGACCTTCCTGCGCGGACGCAGTCAATGAAGACAAATCGTTAGGCTGCGATTCAGCGTTGAATGTTGAGCTTTCACCCAAGCTTTGTTCCCAATCCGCAAGTTCTTGCTCTCCCAATTCGAAATAGTGTTTGGCAAGTACGGCTTCATTCATTTGGCCGCCAAGCCATGTCGCACCAATCGCTATCACCAGTAGCAGTGACGGGATGGAAGAAACAATCAGTGGCTTCCACTTGCGGGTGCGCGCCCAGCGAAATAGCGTACCCGCCAGTTGCACGAGCCAGCGAAACGGTTCGACTAACGACGAGCGATAGATGAAGCGAACCATCTTGCGAGCCCAACGCAGCGGCTTGGTTCTTCGTACCTTCTTAGCGGTGGAACTTTTGAGAGCCTGACCTGGTACACTACTCAAAGCAACCGGCAGAACGGCGGTGTGGCGAACAATTCTCAACTTCTTGAATGTTCCTAGGAAACTTAGCTTCCTTCGAGCCCTTTGGCCGCTCGTTACCACGACATAACTGATCAGCGAAAAAAGCCACAAAAAAGGATTCGGAAATTTGACTCTCCAGCGTTGTCTCAGCCGATTGATACTGGTGGATAGGTAGCGCAGTACTTTCCGAAAAGGAGAGGTCAGCTTCTTGCGGGCCTTTTGCATACTGCCGATAGCTGCAAATAGCCTACCTATTGGATCTTTGGACGAAGGCATTCAAGTGATACCAGAAAATCAGGATGTTACTTATTCGGTGTGTCAGAGGATGTGGGGTTCTTGACTTCGGTCAGCTTGTCTTGGTCAGTCATGTTTTCCGGAGGTGCGGTTGATGGAAGTCTTAAGGGCTGCAGAGTTACTGAGTCTGACAACTTTCCACTTAAGGTATCAAGCCAGCGGTCATAGGCAACATACTGCTGGGTCTTTTGTTTGATCAATTCCAGGGCCTGCCGATGAGCTGATGCTTTGTCCGACTTTCCCGATTGTTCGTAGACACCGATCAATCGCTCTCGAGTATCGATTCTTCCAGCGTTTAGCGTCAAGGCATACTCGTACATACTGATCGCCTGATCGTTTTGCTTTTGCTTTTGATAGAGCTTACCCAGCGTATCAACTAGATCATCGACGTAGCGTTCATTCAACTGATTCTTCGTCTGTAGCATCGATAGCGCATGGTTGGCAATGCGCGATGCCTCGTCAAAACGCTTTTCCTTAGCGTACGCTACGGCTAGTTCATTGGCGTATCGCGCGGCGGTAGGTGCTACCCACACAATTTGCTCCAAGTGCAGAATGGCGGCTTGGTATTGCTTGCGACTTAAATGATATTCGGCCAATATCGCGTGAGTACCTGTCGTCGCCTTGGCGGAAGCCAATACGCCATTTAGGTGTTTTCCGATGTCTGTTGCCGAGTCGCCTTTTTCGTTGGTTTGCACGAGCTTAGCTTCGGCTTGCATTGCGTCGGCAATTTCGGCCGCCACGTTTGGGTTGCTTGGGTCAAATCCAATGGCTTTGTCCAGATAGGTCAACCCGGTTTGTCGATCCTTGCCGCTATCTCGGTGCAATACAAATCGCATGCGGTACACCTCGGACATGGCACGGGATATGTTAGGGTCCTTGCTATTAGCCGCGCCTTCTTTTAGCAATTGCTCAGCTTTCAACAGTTGTTCTTCAGTCCCACACAGCAATTCGACCAAAGCGAATCGTATCGACATGTTGCTAGGATCGCGCTCCAGCGATCGAGTGAAGTGAGCAATACCGATGTCCCGCGAGAACTCGGCCAACGACTTTTGATCTGCGGCCAAACATCGCCTTACGAACTCAGGAAACAGATCAGGGTTACGGTGTGCTGCGTGCTGAAAGAAGGTGATTGCTCGTTCGCGTTGCCCTAAACGCAAAAGCAAATCTCCGGAAGACAGTAAAACCTGGTGTGGTATATTCTGCCAGCGAGCACCGTTTTCTGCATGGTGCTGGAAAATGGGTATCAACGTTTCGTCGGTGGTCGATCGAAGCCGATCGTAGTAGGCCGACGCGAGCATCGCATGAGCGCGCGGATCGCCGGGTTCATTGTTCGGAGCGATCTTCGTCAGTAACGCAATGCCCTGGTCGGTGGCACCGCGCTGCATCATTCTGTAACCGGCCAGCAACACACCGCGATCAGAGGGATCCAGAACCTGCACTCTCCGAAACAACATAGCCTGATACCGCTCGGCTATTTCGTCATCCTTGAGCACCTCAGGCCCCTGGTTACGAACGTCTAGCCCGACCAAGTAGGACCATCGGTTTGCAGTATCCAGGGTAGTGCTCGCAGAGCCATCTGCGATTCCTGAAAGACTCTCCTGCCAGTTATCGAATTCCTTTTCACTAATCTCGATGTACTGGCTAGCAAGATTCAGCTTGTTCACTCGACCAGCCAACCACGCAGTAACCGCTAAGCCGATCCATAGGGCGGAAGGGATACAGAAAAGCAAAGCAGAGCCCCAGCGGCGCGATTTGCCCCAAGTGAGAATCACGCCCGCAATCACGACTAACCATTTGAACGGCTCTGCAATTGTACTGCGATATGCCCAGCCCGCAATCTTGTTCAATATGCGAAACAAAATCGTCTTGCGGAAAGCAGCCAATACGGTTCGGTTCAGCAGTCTGAGCGGACGAATTAGCAGCCACACTCGCATCCATGTTGCGGTACCAAAGGCGACTTTCTCAAAATATCTAGGAACGAAGGAGAGCTTATTCAAAAAGCGACGACTGAACGACGACAGGCCGAAAATCCAGTCTGTAGGAGCGCGAAAGGCTCGCCCGATTTTGCGCATCAGCCTGTCAAATCGGTTGAACCAACCGACCGGATCCAGTAGCGCTTGCCAATTCTTTCGTCGTGTCACCATGGGGCGATGTTCAAAAATTCTACAGACAAAGATAACCTAACCGGAAACGCGGTTAGCGCACAAAACTAACAACCATTATTTCCGGCGTGCCTGGAAATGTCACCCCCCCGCACGAGCGGATCGAGGCTTAGAGATGTTTTTCGCACAAACATCAAAAGACTTTGCAGAGTTTGACGGTTGTAGGCCCGCGCCCTAGCAATTGCAGCCACGGTGTTGGGGTTTTAGATGGGTGGGTTAGTTTCCAAGCTGGCCTGATCAGATTGACTTTACATAGACCATTCCACTGCCCACACTCTTGAAACCAAGCCGACTATAAATGGACGCCAGTTTCTGCGACTCGGATGGCGTTACAGTTCGCACAACGTCAATTTGTTCTGCAATCAGTTGTCGGAACGTTTCGGCCAACAGAAAAAGTAATTGGTCTGCCGGGGTCGCTTCCGCCTTACTTGTAGGGGAAGATTCATCCAGCGAGGGTGGCCAGAGCCAAGCAACTTGCTCTGCTTGGTTGGTTAGTGCGCTTGCGATGCTCCATACAATAGCTTCTTGCAATTCTCGCTTTTCAATCCTGTCAGTCAGGTGAAACGCTTGCACTTCGGTATGACCTAGCACGCAGGCTTGCCACCACGGAAGTTCGGGTTCTTGAAGTTGCCTTTCAACAAAGGTTTTTCTGCGAACGACCATCTGTGTTCGATCGCTGGGAGCTCGAAAAGTTGGGAGTTCCAATTCCCACAAGGTGGTTGGCAATTGTGACTGGAAGCCGGCTGCCGAGAGCCATTGACATACCTGCTGCTCGTGCGACATGGTGCCAGCAAGAGAATCGGCTATTCCCAGTCCTAAGTAAAAGCTGCAATAGGGCAAAGCAGGACGAAAAACGATGCGCTCAAACCCAGCGCGAGTTGCCATCGCTTCCGCTGCGTTTAGAAGCTGCTGGGCAATCAGGCAGCTCTGCGCGTCAGGCACGACGCACATCGCGGCAACACCCAATTGCTGATCGTCTGCTGCTTGCAGACTCACCTGTGGGATTGCGGTTAGGTGAATCAACCCGATTGGCTCTCGATCCCGCCACGCAATCAGCAAGTGACTGGGGTCAAAGTAGGTCTTGGCTTGAACGTACAATTCCATCCGAGCCGGCTGAACGGCAATCAACTTGCTTTCTGCGGCGTGATGTCGATTCCAGATCTCACAGACAGCCTGCAGGTCGGTGTTGCAGAATGGACGAATGGTTAGTTGCACAAATTCACCGATACTGAGATTAAGGTCAAGATCGCTCCAGATCCTGCAAGGCCAGCCATCTAGCGAGCGCCAGCTTGCTCCAGTTGTTTGCTCCTGCCAATACATGCATCGACAGCTTCCATCAAAGCACTGCGAAGCCCATGGGCTTCCAATTGTCTAAGAGCAGCGATAGTTGTGCCAGCCGGACTAGTGACTTGATCTTTTAATTGTGCCGGATGTGCGCCGGTTTCCAAGACCATCTTAGCGGCTCCCAACACGGATTGCGCGGCAAGTTGCACAGCCGTCTCCCGCGTAAGACCTCCTGCGACTCCAGCATCCGCCAGAGCTTCGATAATCAGATAGACATAGGCCGGACTGGAACCAGCGATTCCGGTGACAGCATGCATCAGTGGCTCAGCGACCGACACACATTTGCCTACCGATTGCATCAATTGGGTAACCCAAGCGATGTCCGCCGAAGTCGCCTGATCGGCTGGCGAAATGGCTGCTGCGCCAGCGCCTACTTGAGCTGGCGTGTTTGGCATCACACGAATTATACGCTGACTCTTAAGTAGCGCGTGAAGCTCCGCTAAATTGACTCCCGCAGCGATCGAAACCCACAATCGATCGCCAGACAGCGACTTTGCTAGTCCTCCACCGATGTCACGCAGTACCTGAGGTTTTACCGCCAGTACAATCGATTGACATTTCACCAAAGCTTCGACCGAGTCCACTACTTGAATTTTGGGATACTGCTCTGCCAGCCACTGGCGACGCACAGCAGAACTCTCTACGATTACGAGATCCGAAGCTGATAAAAAACCCGAGCTGACGGCTCCACTGATCAGCGCTGACGCCATCTGGCCGCCACCGATAAATCCAACCTTCATTGGCTGCATGTTGTTGAAATCCTGTGAGTTGTAATCTTAGGACGGGATGTAATGCGATCGTCAACTGCTTTGGGCTCGTCCAGATTATAGCTCAATTCACAAGTACTACGAGCCGCAAAGTAGAGTGTCGACCTGCGTCTGTGGACTGACCAGTTCGGCCAGACGATCCAGGGCTAACATCAATTGATGCCAATGTGTCAGCAGGTCAAAGGTATCAAAGAACTGCGAATCGTCTCCACAGTAGCCTTGTTCACTGACCACGACCTGATTTCCCAAAACCATGATTCCATGAGCGATTACGGTTTGCCCTTTCTGGGTTGGGTCAAGCTCCAGATCGTCATCCACAGGCAATACCTGCTGAATAACCTTGTGAACGATCCAGAGTGCCGCTTTTTCGGCATCATCCGCACTGACCAACGACCGAAAATTACCGCTTTGAACATAATACTTGGCCATGACCGACCTCCGTGATTGTGATGTGGCTTACTTCCGATTTTTCCCTAAACCTGTCGATTTTAAGAAAAACTTGAAGAAAAGCCGCCAGGTTCTGTTACAGAAGTGGCTGCCCGATCGCCCCCCCTTCCAACACGGATCTTTATCGCAGGCCGCCGGACACCTTAGGTCATTCGTAGGAATGGGGAGTGGGGAGTGGGGAATTTAGTCGTGGCGCGGTGGTAGCTCAGTTGCCTTGGTCATATGGCTGTTGCCAACTACCGCTGGACGCGAGCTGATCCACCGGCTGCCAGCGCTTCGACTTCAGGCAGGCTGGCCATCGTTACGTCGCCCACAAACGTGGTAAGCAGAGCGCCATGAGCCCAGCCAAGACGCAGCGCCTGTTCGGGTTGTCGACCGGCAAGCATTCCGTAGATCAGTCCCGATGCAAACCCGTCACCGCCTCCGATCCGACAGATCACATCCAACTTCATCGTGGGGCTAACATATCTCTTTCCATCGTACCACATCACTGCAGCCCAGTCGTGTCGATTCGTCGAATGCACTTCACGCAGCGTTGTGGCTACCAGCTTGACTTGAGGGAACTGCTGGACGACTTTGTCGATCATTCCAAAAAACGATTCTGGATCGAGTTTCGATTTAGATTCTACATCTTGACCTTCAATACCGAGTCCCTTTTGTAGATCCTCTTCGTTGCCAATAAGCACATCGCAGTGGCTAGCGATCTTTCGGCACATCTCTTGGCCTTTGGACTGGTCGCCGATCGTCTTCCATAGTTTGGCGCGATAGTTCAAATCAAACGAGGTGACTGTGCCCGCCGCCTTGGCCGCCTGCATGGCTTCGACGATCAACTGGGACGTCGTAGGCGAAAGAGCGGCAAATATCCCGCCGGAGTGAAACCACTTTACGCCCTGAGTAAAAATGCTGTTCCAGTCAAAATCGCCAGGCTTTAATAAGGCACCGGCTTCGTTGGCACGATTGTAAAACA
Organism: Aureliella sp.; assembly: GCA_036804625.1. Classification (GTDB taxonomy): domain Bacteria; phylum Planctomycetota; class Planctomycetia; order Pirellulales; family Pirellulaceae; genus Aureliella. Next base: position 8,896 of record DAIRSD010000120.1, read on the forward strand.
CGACAGGCGCTCGCACGCCAGCGCCTCGGTCGCTGTAAACGGTGGCGATATTGGGGCCACGCACGCCATCGTGTTCGAACCATTTGTAGAATGGCTTGACTCCCATCTCTCGAACGCAGCGCTGAACCAGTTCGCCCAGGCCATAACGCACCATTGCGGTGGCGATGCCAGTGCGTTGGCCAAAGCAGTCGGCCAGATTGGCAGCCACATTGTATTCGCCTCCCGAAACATGAACCTCCAGGGTTCTAGCTTTGCGAAAGGGAATCGTCCCTGGATCCAGTCGATGGACCAGTGCTCCTAATGATAGGAAATCCAATTCAGCGGCGGACTTGATGGATAACTGAGCCATGTTGTTGATTACTCGCTATGAGGCTAGTGTAAGTTGTAAGGCGAGAGGCAGTTGACAGGTTAATTGTAGCTACCGTCGCCAGACGGTAGACAAGCAGATCTAACACCGTCTGGCAAAGGTAGTTACGGGGAAGTTCCTTTTCGCTGCTCGCCCAAAAAACGTTGCGATGGAAAACTTAAAGACTCTAAATCGTAGTCGCTGAGAATCCGCCGTCTACCACAATATTTTGTCCTGTGACAAAGGAACTGGCGGCGTCAGACGCCAGCCAGCAAACCGCGCCAGCCAGTTCGTGAGCTTGCCCAAATCGCTGCATGGGAGTGTGCCCAATGATCTGCTGGCCGCGCTGCGAAAGTGAGCCGTCGGGGTTATACAGCAAGGCTCGATTCTGTTCGGCTGGAAAAAATCCCGGGCTGATCGCATTGACTCGGACGCCGCGCGTTGCCCATTCCCGTGCTAGAAATTGAGTCAGATTGATGACAGCCGCTTTGGCAGCCGAGTAAGCTACGACGCGCGACAAAGGGGTCATGCCCGACATCGAGGCGATGTTGATCACGCTTCCCTTGCCCGACTTGAGCATCGATTGTCCAAAAACCTGACAAGGCAGCAAAACGCCGCCGACCAAGTTCAGATCAAACACATCTCGCCACGCCGACAAAGGAAGAGCACAGAAATCCGCACCAGGTGGCAACGTGGCTTCGGGCCGGTTTCCGCCAGCCGCGTTCACTAATATCGTGGCGATCCCCATTTCGCTTTCCACGGCGTCTCGCGCATTTTGAAGCGACTGAGCAGACTGCGCGTCGGCGGACTTGAACGAGGCCACGCCGCCCGCAGTTTCAATGGCGCTCACACGTTCTTGGCCACGTTGCTGATTGCGACCAATGATCACTACTTTCGCGCCGTTGCCAGCTAGTGCCTCAGCCATCGCACCGCCTAATCCACCAGTACCACCGATCACCACCGCGACTTCATTTTGTAATGAGAATAGTTTTTGCACTCGGGTATCTCCCCCCACCGAAAACGGAATAGTGTGACTCAGTTCTCAAGCATCGCCGGATCAGGAATGAATACAAGGGGGCGATCGTCGTGTAAACTAAGCTTTCGAATAACAATTTCTTAGGGTGTGATGGGTTCCGTGGGCTCGGTTGACTCACTTTGGACAAGCATCCCGTGGTGACCCTATTTTTTCGGAGAACAAATGATGAGCGCGGAAGCACGTTTTGCGGAACTGGGCCTGGAACTTCCTCCAGCTCCCAAACCGGTTGGACTTTACAAGCCGATGGTGATTATCGGCAACTTGGCCTATCTGTCGGGGCACGGACCTTTGAAATCAGATGGGCAATTGATCGTTGGCCGAGTGGGTGATGACCTGACATTAGAACAGGGTCAGGCGGCGGCTCGTCAGACCGGCTTGGCGCTACTGGCAACTTTGAAGTCCTCGTTGGGCAGCTTGGATCGTGTAGTTCGTCTGATTAAAGTGCTGGGCTTGGTGCGCTGTACTGACCAATTTGATCAGCAGCCGCAGGTGATCAACGGATGTAGTCAGCTTTTTGCCGACGTTTTTGGCAAAGACGCCGGCATCGCAGCTCGAAGCGCTTTAGGCGCTAACTCGCTTCCCGGTGGAATCGCAGTGGAGATCGAGGCGATATTTGAAATTCGGTAGCTTTTTCGACACGGCTTGCCGCTCGCGTTAGGTCGAATCGGTACTTTAGCACACTGCGTCGAAAAAGCTTGCAGAAGCTTGTCTTATAGTCCGGCTAACTGCTTGCGGTTCGATGGATGGGATAAATGTGCTCAGGGCCCGAGTGAAATTGCTGCGAGTCAGCCGAGCAACACAGCAGAGTTCATCGCCGCCAGCGTGGCCTGAATTCTTTTGAGCAAAAAAGGAGATGCTATGCGGATCACGCAGTCGCTGGGCTGTGATATCAGCCACCCCAGCCCGCAGCCGGTACTGATGCGACTGAGCCTGAATGACTCCGGTGCTTGCGTCATAATGCTGCGGGTACAAATGCCCAGCCAGCGCGTCGATCACAGCTTGAGTAGTTGTCGGCGTTGCCCGATCATGCCTGGGGTAAAACTCCTTAAAGAACACCGGCAGAAAGCGGTAAGTCTTATATCCAGCGGCAATCAGAAACCACCACAGCTCGCGATCAGGCGACTGAT
>DAIRSD010000121.1:0-11389 GCA_036804625.1 Aureliella sp.
GTTACCAGAATTCTTTTTGGCTATACGTCCCAAACCTCACAACAAGTCTAACACTGTCACGCCCCGACCTCAGGACTGACAAAGCCCGTCGCCGGTTTGCCAAGCTCCTGCTGAATTGATTTTAACAGAGTTTCAAACCGAACGCGCGACTCGTTTCCACCCATTTCGGGATACAACGAATATGTCTCCTGGATCGCACGCTGGGCACGGCCTAGATCAGCCGATCGAGCGGCAGGATCTGTTTGAGCGCGAGCCATCAGGGTTTGGCAATTGGCCAACTGGTATCGAGCCTCAAAAAATTCTTTGGAGTACTGATCCATTCGCTTGGAAGTCACTTGACTGATCTTTCCCCATCCCCAGAACGCATTCCCCTTGGTCTTCGGATTGGGCCTAGCTCCACTAATGGCGCTCTTGTAGCGGGCGGCGTTGCCTTTGGCTACCTGCTGAAGCAATCGCGCCACCTGAATTTGAACATCCAGCAGATTTTCGTTCTGATCTAAGATTTCGCCATAAGTCTGTAGCGCGGTTCGAAAGTCTTCTGCCCCTTGACTGGCTTGAGCCAACAAAACCTTCAACTGCACGGCGGCATTCTCGGGCTGAACCCACTTTGGGTCTTCAGCCGCCTGTGCCACCATTTGCTGCAGCAATTGAGCGGATTTTTCAAAAGCCGGCTTAGCCTGCGGGAAACCGTCCGGCTGACTTGCCAATTCCTGGGCCAGTGACAAAAGCGTGCTTGCCGCCCAGTACTGTGTTGCAAAGGCATCCGAATTGGCAGCAGCACCAACCACCAACAAGACGACCTCAGAGAACTTACGTCGCTTTTCCGTCTGCTTGACCAGCGCCAGCTTGTCTTTCAGGTCTTTGGCTACCGCTGTGAAAATAGTTTGTAGCCGCTGTTTGTCCGCTGCTTCGCCGCCAGCCGATTGCTGTAGCTTGTCCACGTAACTTCGCATCTGTGTTGCGGCCGCTGCAGCATCGATTTGTCCATCAACCATTTGCGCCGCAACGATGCGCAGCCCCGTACGATAGGCGTCCATACGAATATTCGTCGAAACCCCGTCCCCTGATTTTTCCAACCAAACAATGGGAGCGTCTTGGCCAGCGATCAGCACCTTGGCGGCTTGGTCGCTTTGCCCCTGAGCCAGCCGAAGTTGAGCTAGCGCGGTGCTGACAGACAATCGGATGTCCGGATCGTCCGTCCCGGCTTTTTCGGCTGCCAACTGCAACCACTTAGCAGCCCGGTCCCGCAACGCAACCGACTCGGGCGCATCGATTCCGCTAGCCCCAACCACGCTTTGGTATTGATCGAACAAGGCCCCGCCCAGTTGAAAATACTGCTTGGCAATTCCTTCAGAGTTCTCCGGTACAAGCTGAATATACTTTTCGGCCTGATCCCAGTTCTGAGCGCTAACTGCCATCTGAGTCAGCGCGCCTGCGGCGGCAATGGCCTCGGTCGACTGCGGCCAAGTTGCCACCAGATATTCAGCGTAAGGAGCCAGTTCCGCCATCAAAGCTGCGTGGTCGGCGTCTGGTTGTCGCAGCAGTTCACTGAACCCTCGCAACACGATCGACGCAGCACTTAAACCTTGATTAGTTCCTGGAGTCGATCGACTGACAAATTGTCCTACCACAACGGCTTCTCGCAACTGCTCGCGTTTTAAATAAAGGTAGGCCATCCGAAAACGAGCATCGAACAACTGCCCGCGATCATCGGTTTGGCGATTGAACAGTCGTAAACCCTCACGCAACAAGTCAAGCGACTGGCTGCGCAGTCGATCGACCTGACCGATCACTTCAGTACGCTGCGCCGCAAGCGTTGGGCGCTCGGCTTCAGGTAAAGCGTCGTCAGCCAGCCGCTGATCGATGACGGCGATTTCCAAAGCGGTTGCATCCGCGCTGTCCATTCGCGATTGCGCTTCCATCAGCGCTTGACCAAAGTCCTTAACTACGGGCATCTCCGTTGATTGGGCTGCCTGTTCAGCTTCGACTCCCAAATCCGACAACATTTCTCTGGTTCGATCGGCATGTGGTCCGGCGGTTCGCAACAAAGCCTTGAGGTCATTTCGCGTCGTCCGCTTCAGTGTATTGGCAGTTCGACTATTTAGCTCGTCGGCCTCCAGCTTTTTGATCCACTGAACGCGCATTTGAGCATATTCAAGACTAAGCTCTAGAGCTTCAGGCCAGTTACGCTCCTCTTTACTCAGACCATCCAACCATTTACTGGCTCGCTCGCTTGCCGGTTCCAACTTGCCGTCGGCCGCTAACAACTTGACAAACTGGGCCATGGCCTGCGTCTGCAATGGACGCAGCACGTCAACACCCTCCACATCCAGGATGCGCTGATAACCGTCCAAGGCATCACTGTTGCGACCGAGCAACTGCTGAATATCGCTTCGATAGAACAGCGCATAGTTGCGAATGCCGATCATCCGCTGCTCTTTGGTGTAAAGCGAAGAAAACATTTGCAGAGCCCTTTCCAGGTCTTGCAATCGCTCTGGACTGTCTGCCGATCGACAACGTCCACGATCATCCACCGCTTTGGCCGACAGCAACTGAGCCTCACGCAACTCGGATCGGATTTTTTCTCGATAGGCAACTTGCTGTCGATCATTAGGATCAACTCGATTGCCTTTCAACTGAGCTTCGATCGCCGCCAATTCTGCGATGGAACCTTCGAAGAAATCGTGCGCCTGGCCATAAAATTTGACTGCCAGTGGTATCTCTTGGCCATTTTCCGAACCTACAGCAGCCCTAGCTTCCTCGGCTCTTAGTAGCAGCAATCCGCCAAGCTTCAACCTGGCCTCGCCACGGCGAGGATGTTTGGCAGCACTGTCAACAAATTTTCTTAAGGCAGTTTCGGCTTGGTCCAACCGTTCGGCTCGTTGCGGCGATTTGGGGCCAAGCGAGTTGGCTGATTGGAACCACAACAAGGATCGCTCCAGTTCGATTGACTCACGAAATTCAGCGGGCAGGGCAGGGCGTTGACTCATGTCGTCTAGATAGTTGAGAGCCAAGTCGTAATAGCCCTGTTCACGCAGTCGCTCGACAAACCTCTCGTAAGGCTCTGCTCCATGCGCGGCATGAAAAATCTGCACTATAAGCCAAAGATACGCCATTTGTCCCGGCAGCAAACCGATCCAATAGGCGCGCAGCCTCCGCACTTTGATAACCTGGGAGCGCCTATCTGTGAAAAGGTTCTTCATCAGTCAATGCCAGTTGCTCGCTAGCCCGGTCAAAGCCATTACCTCTGACTTGAAAAGTTGAGTCTCAGCGACTGCTCACAGCAGGAGGAGATTACCATGTGCCTTAGAAAATAGTTTTTCGAACAGACCCTAATTTCTAAGCCATGCTTCTTGGATAGTCTAACAGAATTTGACAAAAATGGTACAGTCAGTGAAAGGATGGAAATTGAAACTAGTGCATCGTCAACAAGAATCATTCGGATAGGCACCGGACGGCTTGCGCCGCTGCACTGACATTTTCAGCGGAAGAGCGCAAGCTCTCCGGTTTCCCTAACCCTAAATTAGGCTTGGCATAGTGCCGAGAGCGAGCAAAACTATGGTGCGACTGCGTAGCAATCGCTGGTACTCTGCGGACAATCAATCTAGGATTCGGCAACAAGCCAGTCAACAAGTTAGCGGGACCCGACGTCTGATGTCGTTGGTGTTTATGTTGGCGCTGGTTATTCTTCTGATGCAAAAGGCCGGAGATCCCAAATATGTACGCCAAGCTTTCCAAGCACTAGGCGTGCCTCTAGATCGTCAAGTGGTTACTTCGACTGATTCCGCGACTTTTCCTGTTGACAGCAGGGAGACATTTCAAAAACCTGATGCAACTGGCCAGCATGACGTTTCAGATTCTGAGCGTTGGCGGGCGACCTGCCAGGATTTAGTTCCTAAAATCCTTGGGCAGGCAACACCCACCGAGGTGAATGACTTGGCCAAGTGCTGGTTCGGCCACCACCCGCGCCCAGAATCTTCCGCAACCACACAGCAGTTGAGCGGTCTAGCGAAAACGGCTGAACTGATCCTGGCTGACGCGCGTTCCCGTTTGCAATCGGAATCTCAGTCGGATCTACTGTGGCTGATGGACCTCCATCGATTCTCTACAACTTGGATGAAACTACGGGAGCACTGCACGGGTACTGCGGTCACATCCGAACCGAACGCAACTTGGCGATCCAGCTTGACACCACCCTTCCAAGAGGCATTAACCGAGTGCTTGGATCAGAAGCTTCTAGAACTACTGCGAGACGCTTCGCCATGGAACGCGGACGAAAATACCGCTTTCGGACGCCTTTTGCAGCGTGGAAGCAACTATCAGAGCACTCCCAACAATACGACCATTGGGTCCATGACGATTCCACTTACCTCTGCTCGACAACTGGATGGCCAAACCGCTCAATACTTTGGACAGTGGGTTCGATTCCAAGGATCGGTACGACGCGTCGAGAAAATCCTGCGCTCGCACCCAGCCTTTGACATCGACCAGTACTGGGTGATGTGGCTGCGTGGGGCGGATGGATTCAGTCAGCCGGTCGCGGTTTACACGACCCACCCGTTGGCTCAGGAACTTGCCCAGCAGATTCAATCCGACTTGTTTCCTGAAGTGGAAATAACGGGGCTGGTTGCCAAACGACTGGCCTACTCAGCTCAGTCTGGCGTTGAAGTCGCGCCCACCCTGTTTTCGGGCACCATCGTGCAAATTACGCAGGACGAAGCTAGTTCTACCAAAATCGATCTTGAAAGCGCAAAACGTCAGACTTGGCAAGCGATTGCGATGGGTATCGCGATGTCGTTGGTCGCTGCTTTATTGGTCTTTCGGAAACTTCGAGCCAAATCCAAACGCAGCGTCTTCAAAACAACTCAAATTCTTCTGTTGGGCAGCGCGTACTGGATAAGCTGTCCTTCAGTGCTAGTATCACAAGAACTTGCCACACCTCCCTGGGTACAAACAGAACAACCGGAACAGAAGATTGTTGAAATTGCTCGGGCTCGTTTGGCAGACTCGCTGGCCAGCACAGATTCTGAAACGATCGATCAGTTGCTTTCGGAACAACCATCAACTCTATCGGATTCAGTTCTGCGTGTCATGGCATCGCTGGATCAGATTGGATGGCAACGACTGCGCGCCGCTGGTCGCTCAATTCCCGTTGGTGGTTCATGGCATTTACAGCCAGTTGAACTACAGGGCTGGGCCTGCGATGTCATAAAAATCCCGCTCGACGCTCGGCAGCAGGAACGATTCCTCACCAGCACGGCTCAGGCCATCTATCGGTTGCAAGTAGCACTTCCTAGTAACAAGACGGCACAGAACGACGCCTCCATTCAAGCAAAATTGACTGACGAATCATCAAAGGCGATTGCCTTGTGTGCTCAAGTCCCCAGCTTCTGGATCGGCAAGGACGCGCTTTATCAACCGGTACGACTTCAGGGTTTTGCCTTGATGCCTCGTGAAGCAACTGATGCGGCCTTAGATAACGACACATTCCGACAACTTCAATCTCAGACAAAGACTCTGTGCCTACTTTCCGCAGGCGTGGATTGGGGTTTTTTCGATTTGCATCAATCGGCTAATGCTACCGACGCGCAGCCATCGTTGATGCCAAACGTGAAGCCTTCCTGGCTGGAGTTGGCCCAGGCTGGCTGGAATCTCTCGTGGATGGATCTGCTGTCTCAGATGAATCAAAAGAGATTGTCGGCAAGCGAATCCCCACCTCTCAGGAAAATGCTCGAGATCACCGCTCAGGAATCCGATTCGGTTCAGGATGCAGTTCAATCTCCGATCGAAGTCATGAAAGATCCACTGGGCAATATAGGGTCGGCGATCGATTGGCGGATACGCTTGGTTCATGGCAGCCTGGTGCAGTGGTCGTCGCCTGACTCGCAAGTGCAGGCTACTGTGCCCACTGGCTACTATCAGTACGATGGCTTCGTAAAAATTCCCGGCCAGCAGATTAACTACCAGGCTGAAGGCGCAGAGCAACCTGTCAGTTTTCGCGAGGAGTTCCCCGTTACAGTCTTGATGCAAGCCGATAGCCCTTTTGTCTCTCAGGAGGCCATTTCAAGTGGCCAGACCACTTGGAATATTGGGCGCACAGCTCGGGTTACATGCAGGTTCTATCGATTTTGGTCATACCACAGCCAGCGACTTTCCACGCAGCATCAAAGTATACGACAAATTGTCCCGCTTGTTGTCGCCTCAAACCTGGAAGCGGACCGTCCCACACCACGACAAATGGATAACGTCGGCTGGTTTGGGTACGCTATGGCAGTGGCAATTCTCGTAGTCCTAGTTGCAATTCTCGTATCTGTATTCAATCAGACCTTCCGCTAACCCCCGTAGTGGGATTCGCCAGAATTCCCTCAACTAATCTTCCGTGCATCCAACACGCAGCTTGGGCCAACTCCGCATTACGGGCTGGGATTATGATCAGCTGGAGTGCATTAGCACCCGGTTCCCTCACAAAAACCGGGTGTGTACGTCCTGCAGCCAATTTACGTGTCCCAACGCACTCCGGCTGATGTCAAGATCTGCAGGATCGACTAAATCAGCAGCCCACTTGACGGACGGTTACGAAGGCCGATACTCACCCAATTATCAGGGGAAAGCCACCGAGTGCTAACTGGCAATCCATCACGACTTCGAAGTAACCAGGTTGAAGAAAAGAAGATACCATGCGACGAGCTAAAATTTCGATCATTGGGGCAGGTAACGTTGGAGCCACGTGCGCGCACTGGTGTGCGGCCAGCGAACTGGGAGATATCGTACTGCTGGACGTGCCACAAACCGAAGATATGCCGCGCGGGAAAGCTCTAGACTTGATGCAAGCGTCCCCCATCATGGGCTTCGACTCGCGAATTACCGGCACGACCAATTACGCCGATACTGCCGACAGCGACGTGGTGGTGATCACTGCCGGTATCGCTCGCAAACCCGGCATGAGCCGCGATGATTTGCTGGGAACCAATGCCAAGATCGTGGGCTCGGTAGCTCAACAGATCAAGGCCAGTTCGCCACAAGCCATCATTATCGTGGTCAGCAACCCGCTAGACGCTATGGTGCAGCGAGCCCTGCAGGTCAGCGGCTTTCCCGCAAATCGCGTGCTTGGACAAGCCGGAGTGCTGGACACGGCTCGATATCGTACTTTCCTGGCCATGGAACTAGGCGTAAGCGTTGAAGACATTTCGGCGCTGCTGATGGGTGGACACGGCGATACCATGGTTCCTATGCCCAGTTGCACCAGCGTTGGGGGAATCCCGGTGACCCAACTGCTTGACGAAAAACGACTTGAAGAAATCGTAGATCGCACTCGCAAAGGTGGCGCTGAAATTGTTGGCCTGCTGAAGACCGGCAGCGCCTATTATGCCCCGGCCGCGGCTACGGCTCAAATGGTCGAAGCCATTGTGCGAGACAAAAAACGCTTGATCCCCTGTGCTGCCTACTGCGACAAGGAATACGGCGTTGGCGGCTATTATGTGGGCGTGCCTGTCATTCTGGGGACCGGTGGAGTGGAATAAATTGTCGAACTGAAACTGACTTCAACCGAACAGGCCGCGTTTGATCACAGCGTCAAAGCCGTCAAGGATCTGGTCGCAGCGATGAGCAAATTGGTCTAGAAACGAGTACCTTTTTTGTTTTTATGGCGATTTGGAATTCTGGTGAATTCCAGTACGACTTGGTTTGCTATCAATTTCATTGCAGCTATCAGTTTACGATTTTTCAGGCTGCGATTTTGGTAAACAAATTGAGACTCTCAAGTGCTTGGAGTTGACACGTTGAACCTATGCGCCTAAAAACTGGGCAGCGGTTGCCTGAGTGTGACTGGAAAGCCAATAAAGTTGCCCGACACAACCGTTCGTGATGTTTACCTAGCCGGAGCGAATAAAAGCTAAAGCCGCTTTGATCTTTCGCACCGTTTCCAATACACCAACCGGATGATTTAGCTATGCGAAACCGTATCGTTTCCAACGCGGATTGGGTCGGACTATCAAACAGTTATCAACCTTCCGAAACCGCTTGTGCGATACAACATGACTGTACTACAACCGCTCAGCCGGTTACACTTTTTGGTCCAGAACGTTACGAATCTGGCTATCAATATCCGCTTGTGGTATGGCTGCACAGTAGCGGCAGTAGTGAAGCAGAACTAGAGAATGTGATGCCTGCTCTTAGCATGCAGAACTATGTGGGCTGTGCCCCCCGAGCACCCTTGAGCAGCCAGCGTGGTCGCGGGCGTTTTCATTGGGGCAAGTCATCCAGCGTTCAGGGCACCGCCGAAGAATTGGTTTTTAGCGCTGTGGAATCGGCTCACCAGCACTTCAATTTGCACCCAACACGAGTCTTCCTTGCCGGTTTCGGCGGCGGTGCGACCATGGCACTGAGAATTGGCTTGCGCTTTCCAGAACAATTTGCTGGCGTCGTGGCGGTTTGCGGTCACTTCCCTAACGAACGAAATGTTTTGGCCAATCTCCACCAGGCTCGGGCGCTGCCCATATTGTGGATGTACGGCCAAGCTTACCATCAGTGTGGAATCAGCCATGTCTGCGAAGCTCTTCCCATAGCTCACACCGCTAAACTTTCGCTGGACATTCGGCAATATCCATGCGCGGACGAACTGCTGAGCAATATGCTGGGCGATGCCAACGCTTGGTTGATGAAGCTTATCACCAACCAACCCGCTCAGACAGCACACGTTGCCGAAGGCAATTTCTCACGCAATTAAAACGCTCTAGCCCCTATCATCAGCCCTGCGATTGAGCCACACACCAGGTGAAAGAAGCAGATCGCTTCTCCTGGCTGATGCTGATCGTTACAATCGATACAGACGGTCGGCGTACCGTATTCCAGGAAGCGTTGTTGGAGCGAACCTGGAATTTTTTTTGCATGTGTCTGGCGAGGTGGCAAAATCTACTAGGCTTAGGTTTCTAGGGATTGCCATTGTTTGGTTCGGACACCATGTCAAAAAAATTGCTGATTCTTGCTGGTGCGTCACTGTCTGGTGTCGTGGCCTTTGGGCTGCTGTTTACTTGGATTTTGTCTCCGGACTATTCGGAGAGCAAACAGCTTCAATTGGCTTGTCAGTGGCTGGATGATGGTCGCTGGGATCTGGCTGATCAATTGACCAAGGATCTGGAACCGCATATCGATCCAGAATCAGATACTCAGTGGCTGTATGTCAAAGGTGTGTCCATTGGCGGTCGGGCGGCTGATGAGATCGATTCTTACCAGAATCGTCTGAAGCTGTACGAGGCGATCGACCTTCTGGAAAAAAGTCGCGAACTGGGGTTCCCGCTTGGATATCGTGGCAAGGGCAACTACCAATTGGGAGTTTGCCTTTATCATACTTACCAATGGCCGCAAGCCATCGAGCGACTAAACGAGTCGATGATCGATTACCCGCAAGGCCGTGGCGAAGCGCTGAAGATGATTTTTTCCGCTCGGCTTCGTCAGCCGTCCGATCATTTACAGGCTGCTCAGGAGGCGCTGGATCGTTGGCGTGGCATGCCTGGCCTTTCTGCATTGGAAATCGACCAAACGTATATCGCTCATGCCAGACTGGAGCTGGCTCGCAAGCAGCCTGCACAGTGCTTTGACTGGCTGAATAAAATACAACCTAACAGTAGCCAGTATGCTGAAGCTCAGCAGTGGCAGGCAATCACCTTGATCGAACTGTCCAAGCAGTCGAACGATTCCAAACAGCGTGATCAGCATCTTTCTGAGGCCCAGGCGATCCTGAAGCGCCTGGTGGTGTCCGCCGACACGCCAAAGGATATTCGCAGACAGTCCTTTTTTCTATCCGGTCAAGTGCTGCGTTACCAGGGCAGACTGCCTGAGGCCATCAGCGTACTGAGTGGTGCCAGACAACAAAACCCGCTGTCTGCCGAAGCCATCACGGCAGCGTTGGAAGAGGCCGAAGTTTTGCTGCAGCTTAAGCGATTCTCCGAGGTCATCGTATCGACTCGGCATCTTTTTACTGGCATCAAAGATATTCGCTTGTTCAATGAATACTGGGTTTCGAAAGATGAACTAAGAACCCGCTTGATGGACATTGGCAATGGCCTGCGTGAACTGGAACAATATCCACTGGCGCTGGAATTGGCAGATCAGTTGCGAATCGTCTTTCCGCCCATCCATGCATTGCGACTTCAATCAAGCACTTTAGCCAAATGGGCGGCGGTGCTGGAGGCCGAAGCTGCGGCTGGCACTGTGGAGCCAGCCAGATCGGCCGAGATGTTCAACCATGCGGCCCAAAGATACGAACAGCTTTCCATGCAGGAACTGCAATCCAAAGACTATTTGAATTTGATTTGGACGGCTGCCCAGTGTTATCAAAAAGCTAATCAACTGGATCAGGCCAATCGAATGCTGGAGACTTACCTTCAGTACGAATCTCGCACCAAACGGGCTCGCGGATATTTGGCTCTTGGTCGCAACTATGCAACTAAAGGACAGTGGAAGTCCAGCTTGGAGATACTGCAGCGCTGTATTCGAGATTACCCTCAGCATCCAAGCAGTTATGAAGCTCGGTATCTTGCAGCTCGTGGACTGGCCGAATCAGGGGACATCGATGCGGCCATCGAGATGCTTCAATCCAATCTATGGGATCACGACCTGAGTCCCGAGAGCCCCGTGTGGCGGGATAGTTTCGTCGAGCTTGGCACACTTATCTTTCAGCGTGCCCATCAAAAGCTGTACGAAGTTCAATCCATACCCGATAACACGTGGGAAAAAAGCAAAGGGGGTTTCGAAATGAGCTACCAGGATTTCATTCAAGCCGCCAACCAACTTGGCGAAGCCGTCAAGCGATATCCCAAGCACCCACCCATCTATCAGGCGCACTATCTGCTGGCTCGTAGTTACCAATTGGCCGCCGAGACCCCCAGGCAAGCCAGCAGTCTTAACGCAACTTTAAGCACTCAGGCCAGGCGAAAGCTGAAGATTGAGGAGAACGAGCTGTTGGAAAAGGCTGCCATCGAGTATCGGCGTCTGCATCAAAGCGTCAGCGCATTGTCTGATTCCACCAGCACAAACACCATTGATGCAGCCATCCTGAGGAACGCTCACTTCGGCGAAGCCGACGTTCTCCACCAGTTGTCGCGCTTCGACGATGCGATCGAGTCCTATCGCTTGGCTGCTGCAAAGTTTCCAAACCAGCCCGAGACATTGGAGGCTTTGGTGCAGATTGCTGAATGTCACCGCAAGATGGGGCGCGACACGGAAGCTCAAAAAGCCATTCGTCAAGCCGAATCGGTTCTGCAGCGTATCCCAGCCGAATTGGACTCCAAGTTTGTCTCTGTGACTCGCGGCGATCGCAGCCACTGGCAGAAGATGCTTGGAACGCTGAAGGATTGGACGTGAAGGCGCAGGTTGCGCCGCGACCGATCGG
>DAIRSD010000122.1:0-11313 GCA_036804625.1 Aureliella sp.
ATCAGTCGCCTGATCGCGAGCTGTGGTGGTTTCTGATTGCCGCTGGATATAAGACCTATCGCTTTCTGCCGGTGTTTTTTAAGGAGTTTTACCCCAGGCACGATCGGGCAACGCCGGACTGTGCGCAAGCTGTGATCGACGCGCTGGCTGGGCATTTGTACCCGGAGCACTATGATGCAAGCACCGGAGTCATTCAGGCTCAGTCGCATCAGTACCGACTTCGATCTGGGGTGGCTGACATCACTGCCCAGCGACTGCGTGATCCGCATATCGCCTTTTTTGCTCAGAAGAATCCAGGCCACGCTGCCGGCGATGAACTCTGCTGTGTTGCTCGGCTGTCTCGCAGCAATTTCACCCGGGCCGCTGAGCACATCTACCCGATTTGACTAGAAACTAGGATTGCGGGTAAGCTACTCAAAGGTCTGTTCGGTGTTCTACTGACTTCCAAGCTGCTACAATGGACGCTCTCTCGTCAAACTCGGGCTCACTTAAATCAGGTTCTTGGGATCGGAGCCTTGAAGCTTCAAGTATTTGACAATCTTGTCCCTCAGATGAATTCAAAACATGTCTAGAATTATTTCCTTTACCATTCTGATCGCCATTACACTGTTGATCGGTCTGCTGTTTTATAAGGTTTTGGTGGGTTTTTTCATTCCTCTGTTTCTGGCGGTGGTCTTGGTCGTCGTATTCCAGCCGCTCCATCGCTGGGTACTCAGCAAAATCCCTGACCGATCCAGTCTGGCCGCTGGCATCACCACTTTTCTAATTCTCGCGCTGTTGCTGATGCCCATCGGTTTGGTAGGGGTCATGGCTGGCGTCCAGGGATTGCAATTCACCGAACAAAACAACGTCAGTTCGATCGGATTGCAGATCAGCAAGCTGAATCGCTCTCTGGGACTAGACATGCCTCATTGGGGCAATCTGCTGCGCGCAGCGGGTACGGATGTCGACCAAGTGATTCACGAAGCGGGAAACACAAACGTTGTTCAGCGTGATGCCAACCTGACAGAACTGGCTGGCAAGGCCAAGCGATCGTTGGTCGAATTTCGAGGCGACTACGATCAAGATGGACTGCCAGATCAGGTTAAAAAAATTGACGAATTGATTGACCTGGCCGATCAGTTGTCTATGCCTGACAAGCTACAGGAGGATTTGACTGTTACAGAATTAGCCTTGACGCTCAAATCGCAATTCGGTGCACTCAAGACGGAACTGCATGGCGGTACGTTACGCAGCGTTTTGCGGGAAGTTGCCAATCCGACTCGAGAGGATGTCGAGACCATGCGAGATAAGGCCATGGAGTATTTGCGACCACGGCTGCTTTCGATGACTCAGGCAACTGGGCGAATCGCTTTTCAGTTGATTTTTGGTCTGCTGATACTGACCCTGGCGGTCTATTTCTTTTTGATGGACGGACCAGGAATGATTCATTCGATCATGTTGTTGCTGCCGATGGATGACGCCTACGAGCGAGAACTGCTGAACGACTTCGCCAAGACCAGCCGCGCTATCGTTGTCGCCATGCTTGCGGCGGCTGTGGTTCAGGGATTAACTGCTGGAGTGGGCTATGCGATAGCGGGCGTGGACTATCTGGTTCTGCTGATCATGCTGACGTCACTTGCTGCACTTATTCCTTTTGTGGGGCCAATGGTTGTGTGGGTTCCAGTCTGCATTTTTTTGGCATTGATCGAACAGCGCTGGATGGCCGCTGGCCTGCTGGCTGCTTGGGGACTATTGGTTGTGGGCACCATTGACAATTTGGTCAAAGCCTTGGTGCTACACGGGAACTCACAGTTGCATCCCATGTTAGCCTTGCTGAGCATTCTAGGCGGCATCCAGGCGCTGGGAGCCATCGGAATCGTGATCGGACCAATGGCCGTCAGTTTACTGCAAACTCTGCTGGGTATCGTTAGGCGTGAACTGAACGACTTTGACACACAAGGGTTGGGAGCAATCCTGTCCAAACATAAGCCCACGCCAGCAGTCGACGCTCCAGCCAGTTCGCCAACATCAACAGTTTCAAATGAAGCAGTCAACGCACCGTCTGACATCCCAACTCCTAGCCACGCTGGAACAAAGACCTCAACGGAAACACCCTCTGCTTAATACCACACATACATATTGTCCCTAAAGCCTTAAATCACCTATTTGCGCCTAACCGCCAAATCGATGCAAGAGAATAAGGCAGGGAAATTCTATAGAAAAATGGAGTGAAGGGTCCTAAATCTGATTTTTGTTTGCGCATCTTCGCGTCAAACCAACACCGAATTTTTCCGTAGCCAGCGCTGATAATTGTGCGCTACTTGTCCACGTATAAAATTCGCTGAATCATGCGCGGAATGTAACTTTTATAACGTGGATGCAACCCACCAGACACTTCAGGAATACCATCCAACGACAAACCAATCTGTTGTTTGTTAGGCTGGCACCAGTCTAAGCTATTGAGTGCCGTCAAAGCGGCGAAGTAACCTTCGCTACTAGCATCTGCCATTTTCAGCAGTGCGTCGATAGCTGGCTGTCGATCGATACCGCTCCCAAATCGAGCCAGAGTTTCGTTAGCCAAACATCTCACGTAAGACGATGGATCGTTTGACATCCGACGAGCCATGTCAACACACTTCGTGCGATTCGTGTCCATTTGGGCACGCAGCAACAATCCACTGGCTAACCAAAATCGACACGCGGAATCGGGCGACTGGTGATATTGGAACAGTTCATTCAAATCCTCATCCACGGCCATTGAAGCCCGTTCAGCGGCATCAAGAATTTCTACAACCGAGAATATCTGATCATCCTGCGAGATGTCGTAAGGTGCCGCCTCTCCCGCTCGATTCCACATTTCTCCTTCTGGCAACAATCCCAGATCGCCGGTCTGTATCATCCAGTTATGTAGTTCAGATCGCAGGCGCTGTTTCGTGGCTGAATGTTCTGCTAGGTCAGCCAGATTATGGACTTGTTCGGGATCCACCTCCAGATCGTAAAGTTCTTCGGCAGACTTTGCTGTCCAGAACGCGCTTTGAGTATCGTTCAGCTTCCCTTCGTCAAACAACCGCTTCCAGGCTACGGTGGTCGGAGTTTGAAACATGTATTCCAGATATGTGCCCTGAGGTCGTTGAGGCATAAAATTGCGAATGTAAGTGTAACGCGTGTCCCTGACAGCCCTTGACATATCATAACGCTCGTCCATCCGATCACGCAGCGCAAACATGTACTTCGGAGCTTCGGTCACGAATTGGCCCAAGAACGCCCTGCCCTGCAGATAGTCGGGCGGCCGCACTTCAAGAAGACTCAGCAGCGTGGGTACCAGATCCACAAAACTCACCAGTCTTTGGCTGGTGGTCCCCGCCGCATAGTCGCCACCCACCAAAGACTTTAGGCTCTCTGGAACGTGCACGATCATTGGCACTCGCAAACCACTCTCGTAGAGCCATCGTTTGCTGCGAGGCATGCCGCTACCATGATCCCCAAAGTAGAAAACAATGGTATTTTCGGCCAAACCGTCGCTATCCAATTGCTGTAAAATATCACCTACTTCCCGATCCATCTCAGTGATCTTGTCATAATACTGAGCCCAGTCCTGCCGGACTTCGGGAGTATCAGGGTGATACGACGGTATGGTTACCTTCTCCGGATCATGGACGGCATGATGAGGCCTGGTTCGTATTTGACTTTCATGAGTTGTATTGATATTAAAGACCGCAAAGAATGGCTGGCCGGAGGCTCGACCGCGCCAATGGGCGTGCTTGCTACTTTCGTTCCACAGAGTCTTTTCTTCGACCAGCAAGTTGTAATCAGTTTTCGAGTTATTCGAACAGTAATAGCCTTGTTCACGGAGCAATTCAGGAAGCAGCTTGATCGCGCTAGGAAGCTTAACCGCGCTGCGCATGTGCTGTGCACCGAGCGATGTTGGATACATGCCTGTAATCATAGTGGTTCGTGCCGGAGCGCACACTGGAGCGTTCGACCAGGCGTTCAAGTACATCATTCCTTTAGCCGCAAGCGTGTCCAAGTGTGGAGTTGTCGCAAACGGATCGCCGTAGCAACCGAGTTGCTGGCCGTTGTCTTCCGAAGTGATCCACAAGACGTTGGGACGCAATTGCTCGGATGCCGTTTGAGCTTTCAGCGATCTGGTTCCCAACTCAGATGTTAAGCCAAAAACCAACAAGCTCCCAATCAAGAATCGTGTATGCATACAGGATCTATTTCATGAATTCAAAGAGCAATGGCAGGCGAATAAAAAAGCCACAGGCCATTGTGATTGGCAAGACTCAATCTTTCGATTTTATCCCATGAGCGTCGACCACCATTGACTAACCCCTGAGCCTACCAATATCGGATAGAGAGTATACTTTAGAAGTCAAAATATTGAACTGGCATCGGCCGTGTGAATCAGAAGACACGCACGCCAGAACACGAACAACCACCAGTCTACGCAAAGATATGCTTAGAATCTTAGAATCAAATTGATTTAATGAAGATTACGACTCTTCTCGCTGATCGCCGGAACGGTCCGCTTATTTATGCGTCCCATCCCATTTGCTCGAAGAAGTCGTCAACTGCATCCAGGTAGGTCGGCGTGCTATAGCCAGGCGAGCTGCGATTCACGGTGGCCCACTGAAGGTCGTTGATACCGTTCTTCAAGTGCACCAACGAGTTACCTGCACTGTCCTGAATCATTGAATACTCTCGGCGACTCAGTTGTGCGGTTCGGACTTGGCGATCGGCACCTACTGTCGTAAACAGCAAACTGTCGCCCTGGAACACCGCTTCCGTAAACACGGCACCTTGGTATCCGTCCAGCATCATGCTCCACTGCAAAGTGTTGTCATCGTCAATTGCGATGAATGCTCCTGGCATGAAGCGACTGGAGTCCTGGTAGTTGTAGTTTGAAACCAGTTGGCTGACCCAATGTGCATACTGCGACGAGTAGCCTAGCAGCGCATGATTGCGTGTCACATTCGCGCCACCCGGCTGACTAATACTGACGCTCTTGGGAGACGGTGAATTAAGCGTACCATTGAGGAAAGGTGGTGCTTGAAAGCTGATCTGATAACTGCCTGGTCCCAAGTTGGCAAACTGATAACTGCCATCGGCTGCTGTTTCCACTGATCTGGCGGCAACCGTTTGACCCAGCGAAGTGCCCGTCAAGGTCACCGTGATGCCTCCCAAAAATCGCTCTTTGGTGTCGATCGTGCCGTCACGGTCTTCATCAACCCACACTTTGCCGCCAATCGTGCTAGGCTGGAACTCTTCGACCGTTACCGAAACTTGTCCTTCCGCCGTGTCGACTCCACCATTGGCTGTTCCACCGCTATCCCGCAGAGTATAACGGAACGATGCGTTGCCTATGAAGTCATTGGCCGGTGTAAAAGTGACGATGCCAGTCGACGAATCGAGCGACACTGTGCCACCAGTCGCCGATCCGACCGAGATGATCGACAGAGTTTGCGAAGCTTCGTTGGCTGGCCCCTTGGAGTCATTTCCCAGCAAGGTAGCTACAGGACTCTGCAGTGCATTGTTCTTAAATGCCCTGACTGTATCCGCACCAGCCTGCGGCGCATCATTGACAGGTGTCACATTGATTGTCACTGTCGCCGTTGACGACTTTTCGGGGAACCCGTTGTCTCTGGCGGTGTACGAGAACAGGAATGGTCCGTTAAAATTCGCGGCAGGCGTATAAACTACGTTGCTCCCTTGAATTTGAACCGCTCCGCCACCACTGGTGATCGCACTGACCGCCGTTACCGTCAGAGTTTGGCTGGCCTCGCCCGGTCCAGGAGAGTCGTTGGCCAACAACGAGGAAAGAGCAATGGTCTTGGCTACATCTTCCAGCGTGCTGTCGGTGTCATTCTGCAAAACCGGAGGAGCGTTGAACTCGGTTACGTTGACAGTCACCGTAGCCGGATTGGCAGCAGACAAGGGCGGCGTGCCATTGTCGGTGGCGTTGTAAGTGAACAGGAATTGTCCCGAGAACCCTGGAGTAGGCGTGTAAATGACGTTGGTGCCTTCGATGCGGACGGCACCACCGGTCGCTGAAACCGCGCTAACCGAAGTGACCGTCAGACTCTGAGCGGATTCACCAGAACCGGGCGAATCGTTCGCTAGGAGACTGCTGAAGGTTATGGTGCGAGCTACATTCTCTTCGGCGGTTACCGTATCGCCTACCAGCGTCGGAGCGTCGTTGACATTATTGACTGTGACAGTGACCGTACCAGTCGAACTGGCACCTTGCGGAACGCTGGTGTCATTCATCACGTAGGTAAAGGTATCGGTACCGAAGAAATTCGCGTTCGGAGCATAGACCAGACGATCGTCGGAAGTATCGCCGGGAGTACCGTTATCGTTACGCGTGACGGTTCCGTTGGCTGGCTGAGCAAAACTGACCAGCAGCTTGGATCGACCCGTGTTGGCCAAATCGTTTGCCAATACATCGATCGAGTTGTTGGTGCTTTCTTCATTCACCGTTGCCGTGTCGCGGCGAGCGCGCGGCAAAGTGGCTGGTTCCACTGTCACTGTGACTGTAGCGGTTGCTGTCTGGGCTGGAGTGCCGCTATCGCGCACCGTGTAGGTGAATGTCTCGGTGCCGATAAACCCGGCTGCTGGAGTGTAGTTAAGCGACTGTCCCCCCGCAGCAATGCTGACGGTGCCACCATTGGAAGTTGCACCTACGGAAATGATCGTCAGGTTCTGACCAGCCTCGTTGGCCGGACCAGGGGAGTCGTTGGACAACACGGTTAGCGTATTATCAGTGCTGTCTTCCACCACGTTCGGATTATCATTGGCAGCCACCGGCGGATCGTTCACTGCGGTCACGTTGATCGTGATGGTCCCAGTAGCTACCAGACCTGCGGTGTCGCGAATCGTGTAGGTCAGCCGATCGGTACCATTGAAGTGCGCTGGCGGGGTATACTGATTGCCTGCTAGAGTACCCTGAGTGGTTCCTGGTATCGTCTGAATACCGGTTACTTCCAAAGTGCGCGGCGGAGTGGCCGGAGAGGTGTCGTTGCTTAGCAAGGTCGTGTTGGCGATAACTAGCGCACTATCCTCGTTGGTGGTAAGTGTATCAGCATTGGCAACTGGGGTCGTTGGGTCGGCGATGATCGTAATGCTGAAAGCCTGGCCAAAATCAATGTTCTCATTTGGAATCGCCGTGTTTTTCTCTGGATTCAGCACGTTGATCGACCTATCCGATTCGACACCATTACCGTTGAACGTCATGGTGCCTGGACTTTTCGCTACAAATCGCATCGAAAAGACAGGCCTTCTTTCAGTGGGGTTAGGAAAGCTGGCTTCAGTTCTCAGTGCTCCCACTTCATTGAAAAACTCAGTAGCAGTATTGCCGGCTCCCAAGGGTTTAATTCCAAGTCCAAAATAGCTGGTGTTCAGAAGATATCCGTCTTCAAAGGCTCCTACTGGATGCTGGTAGTCCGCAAAAGCTAATGAATTAATACCGATATCAATTGCTGCACCAAGAACACCACCTCCTGGCGCGGGAGGAAATGGATCCCTGACATCTTGGACGAACACGTTGACTTGAAACGTTTGCCCCACCGCAACTTGCGTTATTGGACTACCCGCTAGTGCGTTGCTAGGCTCGATCACATTGGTAATCGAATAACTGTATCGCATCAGCGTGGCACTTTCGCCTTCACCATTCAATCGATTGATGACCTGCAATGCATCTAGAGCTGTTACTCGACCGTCATTATTCACATCCAAGTAGCTGTTGCTGGACTGGCTGAAAGTGGCCAATTCCCCTTCGCCGCCAGCGCTACGTGCATTCAGGTGATTGACAACCATCAGTGCATCCAGCGCGCTGACTCGGAAGTCCAGATTGGTGTCTTCGGCTATCAATGCATTGTGTACCGGAGCCGGAGAGACTGTCAGCAGTTGACGGCCTTCCAACGCTTCCAACCGCAGGCTGCGCAATCGGCTGGCTCGAGATCGTGAGTACACTTTGTCTCGCTGAATGGCGGATCCAATTCGATTTTTCATTGAGTGTGCCTAAAGACGGATGAGGGTTTTGTTGACCGGCTGAAAAGGACAGATCCTTAGATTAGTTAAAAAGTCCTATTTTTCAACAAAGACAAAATGAGATGATTAGCGAATATAGGCATCGCAGGAAGATTTGCCACGATTATTTGATACTGCCAGCCTAAACGAAACCACCTGCACCAGCCTTGGATTCGCAAAACGAAGAAAAGTTCCCAAAGTTCGTACCCCTAATTCGGTGGGGAGTACTGGGTACAGAGTACTGGGCGCTCGCTGACGCTTGCGGCTCTGATGTCACGCTGACGCTTGCGGCTCTGAACGGGGTGGGATACGCTATGACTGCGTCTTAGCAATGAAGATGGAAACCGGCTAGAAGGTCAAGCCACTGGGAATCCGCTAGCGGCTCTTCCAAGGCTCCTTCCAGTGCTAGATCAGCAGATACTTGTGGAATCAGCCGTGGATTAAACGCGACGCTTGCAATCTCGAGGTCTGAGGTTTGTAGGCCGGTTCCGGAACCTGGCTGGCTGCCAACGATCCCGGACGATTCGATCAGTGGCTCTGCCGGTCGCACAAAGACAAACTCTTCGATGGGTGGAGCGGCAAAGGCCTCCCCTTCCCCACCGGACGGGCCGCCACCTCCACCGCCCTGAAAGGGACTTTGAGAGTTCAAATAATTGATCACCCAAAGTGCATCCAATGCCGTAAGCCGCATATCGCCATTGACGTCAATATAGGGTGGACTCGGCGGGCTGGGCGGCTCGGCTTCGGACAAATCGCTGGGATGCGACGAGTTCAATGCGTTGATCACCAGCAGTGCGTCCATGGCGGAGATGCGCCCGTCATCGTTGACATCCTGGAACCACTCAGGATTCTGCCAGGGCGAGCGGACGGCAGCAAAAACGTTGCTGGTGACGGTCGTGGCTGAGTCACGAGCCCTCAGTTCAACCTGTTGGACTGCCGAAGTTATAGGTATTTCCAGCTCAAGATCCACCTGATAGGCATTGGGCTGCGCGATCACTTGCCAGGGTCCGGAATCAATTCGGTACTCGATCTGCCGAATCTTATTGAGTGTGATATCGTTGCCCGAACCGGATGAGTTCTGATTGGGCAAAGTCTTCACTTCAGCTCGCCCCACAAAGCGATAAACACCTTGAGCAAAGTCCCAGCTACCGCTGCCAGTCAACTGGCTGGGCACATCTAATACATCAAAAATGCCGTCTCCGTCACTGTCCTGCCAACCAATCTGTGCAAAAGTGGACGGCGCCGACGTAAAATTCTGATAGGCATTGAACAGCAAGGTACCGGCAGCCATGATGCTGGGCTGCTGAACAAAACCTGGAATCGGATTGTCTGCCGCGTTGACGTTCTGAGTATTGTAATAGCCGCGATAATTGTAATAAGAACCCCCACCCGCATATTCGTCACGCGCCCAGAACATGTGCCCGGTTTCGTGCGCGAAAGTGGATGCCGGCCGGGTTGAAGGAACTACCATGAACAGGCCACCCGCAAAGGCAAAAGCTCGATTAAATGAACCGCCCGGCGCAAATTGTCCATCAACTTGGTTCTGACTATTGACCACAAACATGGTGAACGACCAGTTCGTGTCAAACTTTTGACGTTGAGCGTGATTAAAGGCCCGGACATCCGACAGGACATTGCCGCTGCCCAATCCTTGGCTCTGCAGAAACTCGTTGGCATACAGTTCGTAGTCGTTAGACCTGCGATTGATAGGCTCGTAAGCTGTTGATACAGGCTGCGTCGCAAACGTTGTATCCACTACAAACGATAATTGATGAACGGAATTAAGTCCTTGAAGCGAGGCGACCCACCAATCCAGCGCTTCATCGAGTTTGGCTAACGTCTGCTGGATGTGAGCGCTATTCCAATTTTCGGTGCTACTGTCGACCACTCCATTGCTCTCAAAGAATACCGGGGTCACCACAACCGTCCCTAGCATGAATTCGCCAGTGTCGACCGGCTGAGCACCAACCGGCATGTTGGTCAGCAGGCGACGCGATGCCAGCGACTCAAACGCCCCGAAACGTCGAACGATCGGCTTAGAATCTTTTCTTGGATCGCGTTTCCACCTGAACATTCAGTTGCTACTCCAAGCCTATCAGTTATGCCCGTCGCCCAACATCTCAGCGAATTCTACTCGATCCCGTCCTAAATGGCCAATCCAGACCCCTTGGCCTCACTTCAGTCTAGTTAGCCGTTGGCCGATTCTCAACTTGACAGCTCCACTGGCGGAGAAAGTGCCCCTGGAAGGTCGATTTCGCTTATGCGCAATCCAACTATTCCTTAGGATCCCACCCCCCCGTGGCCGCGACCTTCCAGGTTGCGATTTGACTGGTTGGGAAATGGTAAGCTGATTGGCTTGGACAAGCTGGAAGCTCGTCCCCACTGGTTTTGTTGCCCTTCAATCATTAGCTTGGACAACTTTTCAGTGATTTTCAACCGAGCAGATCGACCAACAGGTCATCATCCATTGACCCGTCCAGCAGGTCGTCAGTTTCTCTTGCACCTATCGAAGCCCACAACTGATCCGCTCCCGATGCCGGCGCAGGCCACTGAGTCGTCGGGGTCTGCTGGGAATTCCGGGTACTTAAAGCCAAATCATGAGTCGATCCGAGCTGGTTAGAAGCCCATTGAATTTGATTGACCGGCTGAGCAAACAGTGTGGGCACCCACAGGTTTGGCATGACCACCTGCTGCGCGGGCAAAGATCCTGACAAGCCAACAGGCTCAGCAAAAGAGCTGGCTGCTGCAACAGACATTTCGCCTTCACCACTTGCTGGTGGCCGTTCGTTCAGATAATTGATCACCAGCAGAGCATCCAGAGCGGTAACTCGTCCATCGCCATTGACATCGACGTATGGAGGAGCGAAAGTCGGCGTCGCAAGCGACAAATCTGTTGGCTTGGCCGGATCGTTCAGCCAGTTGATCACCTGCAGGGCATCGATCGAGGAGACGCGACCGCTGGCGTTGACATCCAAGTTCCAATTTGCATTGGTGAACGGATTGGATCTAACTTCTACCGCCCAGTCTTCCACCTCGCCATCGGGAGCAGCCCCCAGAGCACTAGAAACGGCAGCCGCATCGGTGCTGATTCTAGCTCGTGCGTATGTCGTTCCCATCACCGCATTGGTGGGCACCAGGAACGAAACCGTGGTAGTTCCTGTGCTGACAGCCAGTGCATCCGTTACCTTTTCAGTTTCTGAGTAGAACCCATCGCGATCAAAGTCGATCCACAGCGAGACATAGGCTTGGTTGCCCGTCGTGTTGCTGCCTTGACTCTGAGCGCTGGACTGGAACGCCTTG
>DAIRSD010000123.1:0-1013 GCA_036804625.1 Aureliella sp.
CAGGGAAATTTATTGGCAAACCCTCTGTGGTCTGTGTGAACTTTGCGGCTATTTGCCTCTTTTTCTCTGTACAGCGATGGCGCTTCCTAGATGGAACACCAATCGCCTATGAGCGCTGAGTATAGCTAAAATCAGCCCGCCCAGCAACATTTTGCCGTTACCAACAAAAAACGATGTTTTGTAGGCAGGGACCCGCGGGGCCGATGTACGAAAGGAAAGGATTTTGGAAACGCCAAGTCGCCGAGAGCGCAGAGGGGAGTGACCGGTATATGCTCTGCGCTCTCCTGACCTCTGCGTTTCGGTCTTTTCTTTCCGGCGATCGATAACTTGACCTGAATGGCAGACGCTGACCAGCGTGAGGTGGGCGGGATCTATCTTTTTTTGCTGCACTTTCGCACCACATTCTGGCCCACTGGACTGGGTGTGTATCTATAATGGACAGTCTCTCAGGTCTGCTGAGCCAAGCTAGACCTAGCGGAGTTTCTCGTAAAAGGAAAAGAATGAATACTACATTACCAGCGGAACAAAATCTTAACCGAGACGACGTGCAGGCCATCGACCGCCTGATGGCGGCTTACCAAAAACTAACCAGTGAATTAGGCAAAGTCATCGTGGGCCAGCGCGACACGATCGAACAGTTGGCGATTTGTCTTTTTGCTCGGCGGCATGCGCTTCTGATGGGGGTGCCAGGGTTGGCCAAAACACTGCTAGTCAGCAAACTGGCCGAAACGATGTCGCTTAAGTTCAGTCGCATTCAGTTCACGCCCGATCTGATGCCGATGGATATCACCGGCACAGACATCCTGCAGGAAATCGAGAGCGGACTGCGCGAATTTCAGTTTGTGCCTGGTCCGGTATTTGCCAATATCGTGCTGGCCGATGAAATCAATCGAGCCCCGCCAAAGACTCAAGCCGCTATGCTGGAAGCCATGCAGGAGCATCGAGTTACCGTGCTGGGTAAGGCTTTTGACCTAGATGAGCCGTTTATGGTGCTGGCTACGCAGAACCCGGTT
>DAIRSD010000123.1:1023-11255 GCA_036804625.1 Aureliella sp.
TGTCACCGCCATTCTTCGTACTTGCGACACAGAACCCGGTTGAGCAGGAAGGGACTTATCCGCTGCCAGAAGCGCAATTGGACCGTTTTATGTCGCTGATTGAACTGGATTATCCTTCGGAGCAAGAAGAGATTCAGATCGCCAAAACGACTACAGGCGACTCGTTGCCGGAACTTCAGCATCTGATGACGGCTCAGGAAATCATTCACCACCAACATTTGGTGCGACGCGTGCCGGTGCCGGATCACATCTATACTTATGCGGCTCGTCTAGTTCGGCGAACGCGACCCGCCGGCGATACCGCACCGGCTTGGCTTAAGCCACTGGTTTCATGGGGTGGTGGTCCACGCGCCGTTCAGAATTTGATTTTGGGTGCCAAAGCAAGGGCGGCACTCAAGGGAAGCTACATGGTGCGTATTGAAGATATCAAGGCGGTTGCTCCAGCCGTATTGACTCATCGGCTGATCACCACCTTTGCCGCCCAGGCCGAACGCGTCAGTTCCAAGGATATCGTCCTTAGGCTGGTTCAAGAGACTCCCGATACTTGAGACACGTCTTACCACCCGGTATGGTCCTTGAACTAGCACGTTTTTAGCATTTGATTGTGACTGCCGCCTTTCCCAAGATATAAAGTCTGATATGGCCTTCGATCGACAACAGCGAAGCTTTATTGACCCAGCGGTACTCGCTCAGCTAAGCGTGCTGCCGCTGCGTTCGCGCAGGCCCATGTTGGGTAGCGTGTCCGGGCGTCATTCCAGTCCACACCGAGGGGCCAGCGTTGAATTTGCCGAGTATCGAAAGTATGTACCGGGTGACGACCTGCGCAGGTTGGACTGGAGGGCCTACGGTAGATCGGATCGCTTTTATATCAAAGAGTTTGAAGCGGACACTAATTTACGGTTGGTGATGGTACTAGACACTAGTGGATCGATGGCTGCAGCCCACCAAGGGATCAGCAAGATCGATTACGCACGAAGACTAGCCGGTGCGCTCAGCTATTTGGCCATTCAGCAGGGAGATGCAGTAGGTTTGGCCTGCGTGGAGCAAGGTTTGATTCATCAAATCCCACCGCGTCGCAATCCGGCTCATCTGTCGATACTGTTTGATCATCTGGAAGTAGTCAAGGCGCAAGGAACTACGGGTCTACCGCAAGTGCTGCACGAACTAGCCGAAACCGTGCGACAGCGCGCCTTGGTCGTCATCCTGTCTGATTTGTTCATGCAGCCTGCTGAGCTGCGCGAATGTTTTGAGCACCTGCGGTTTCGTAAGCATGATGTGGCCGCTTTCCATTTGCTAAATCCAGACGAGATCCATTTTAGCTTTCAGCGGCCAACTCGATTCCTTGATATGGAAGGTGGCCCCGCCATATTTGCCGATCCAGTTGAGATTGCTCAGCGCTACTTGCAAGCCATCCAGCAGTACTTGGAAGAACTGCGACAAGTGGTCTTGGAGACCGCCGTGGATTATCGTCGCGTAGTCCTGGATCAACCCTATGATCAAGCGCTGCGAAGTTTCCTGGTGGATCGAGCCAATCTGCGGAGATCACGATGAGCTTTCTGCAGCCGATGCTATTGTGGGCTCTGCCGCTGCTGGCTCTGCCCATCGTGATTCATCTGATCAACCAGTGGCGATATCAGACCAAGCCCTGGGCACCGATGATGTTTTTGCTACAGGCGAACCGCATGAACCGAGGGTTCGCGCGAATTCGGCAATGGTTGATCTTGGCGATGCGAACATTGGCGATCGCTGGATTGATCTTTGCCATCAGTCGACCACTTGCCAGCGGATTTTGGGGGCTTTGGGGTAGCGGTCAGACCGACACGACGCTGGTCATCATGGATCGATCACCCAGTATGAACTGGCAGGGACAGGGCAGCGAAAGCAAGTTATCAACCGGAAAAAGACAGTTGTCTGATGCCCTAGGTACTTTGGGCTCGGCGCATTGGGTCAGCATCGATTCAGCTTCGGGTGCTGCACGTGAGCACTCGAACTTGGCCGCGCTGCTGGAGTCCAGCGCCATGGATGGATGTAGTGCGGCGGCTCAAGTGCCTCAGTCATTGGCCAGCGCGCTGGAATATCTTCAAATCAATAAACCCGGCGCGGCCGAGGTCTGGCTTTGCTCCGACTTGCAATCCAGCGATTGGCAAGTAGACAGCGGCGACTGGAATCTACTGCGTCAGGGGTTTGCCGCGTTGCCGCAAAGTGTTCGCTTTCGTTTGTTGGCCTTTCCTGAAACCTCTAACGACAATCTGTCGATCCGTGTTACCGATGCCCGGCGCGATGTCGTAACCCAGGGATCGCAGACGAAAAACCAGTTGGTCCTGTCGCTTCAGGTACTCTCCAGTAACGACCAGTCTGCTAAACGTACTGTGCCGGTGCAGTTGGAACTGGAGGGTGTGCGAAGTGAGTTAACGATCGAATTGGATGGAGGCAGTGGACAACTGCGAGACAACCGACTGGACTTGCCCGCAAAAATGGAATCGGGTTGGGGGCGAGTCAGCATACCGGCGGATGCCAACAATGCAGACAATCAGTATTTCTTTGTGTTTGCAGCGACCCCGGTTCAGCGTGTGGTGATCGTTGCCGATGACATGTTAGCGGTGCGGCCTTTGCAAATCGCGGCCAGTTTGTCGCCAGACGGATCGGCCGACTCGCAGCTTGAACTGCTCTCGCCTACGCAGGTGCAGTCAACTGCCTTGGCCGGTGCCGCATTGCTGATTTGGCAGTCGGAGCTACCTGAGGGCGATGCTGCCAGCGCTGTGGACCAATATGTGGCCAGTGGCGGTCAAGTACTGTTTTTTCCGCCATCCGGATTGTCAACAGGTCGTGTTGCAACCGCTAGGCGCTATCGTGGCGTCAGTTGGAGTGGCTGGAAATCGAATGCTCAGACACCTGTGATGGTGGTCAACTGGCGCGGTGATCAGGATCTCTTGGGTTCGACACAAAGCGGTGCTGGTCTGCCGGTGGGTCAGCTTAGCATTCGCAGTTACGCTACGCTGGCCAGTGAGCAGTCGTTGTCTCATTTGGCAACATTGGATGGAGGCGATAGCTTGTTGGCTCGATTACCAACCACGTCGGGCGGAATCTATTTTTGTGCAGCGGGTACTCAGCCTAGTCAGTCCTCGTTAGCAGAAAATGGGGTGGTCCTGTTTGTCGTCGTTCAGCGAGCAATCCAGCAAGGACAAACTTCGTTGAGCAACTGGCAAATGCGAACCGCTTCAGCCCAGCGCAAGCAGGGAGGTGATGCGACCGACTTGCAGCCAGCGTCCACTTGGTCTGATCCGGCGGTCTGGCAGCAGTTGGCTGGCCAGACGGGACTGTCCAGTGAATTTGATTGTCACGCGGGAGTTTACCGGAGCCAGGACCGATTGTTTGCGGTGAATCGTCCAACCAGCGAGGACGTGGCAGCGAGTGTCAGTGACCAGCAGTTGTCGGAGGTGTGTGCTGGACTGGCGCTGGATCGCGTAGATCAAACTGCGGGAGGGCTGGGCGGGATACTTCGTGAAATTTGGCGAGTGATGTTGATACTGATGTTGATCGCATTGCTACTGGAAGCCGTGCTGTGCTTGCCTGGGCGACGCGCAAGTTCAGTAGCTTCACGTTCGTTTTGGGAGCCAACGGCCAAGTAGATCACTCAGCGATGGAAGTTATGCCTTTGTTGACTCAATCGAGTTTTGGATTTCAAACCAACCCTTGGATTCTGGCCCTTTCGGTCGTGGCTATGATCGTGGTTTGTTGGTTGGCACTGAGCGCATGGCGTCAAAGCGGATTTCGGCGCTGGGTGTTATGGCTGGAGTTACTACGAATGGCCATCGTTGCCGCAGTAATTTTTCTACTCAATCAGCCCGAGACTGTGCAGAGATTTGTGCGTCAAGAGAAGCCTGCCCTAGTCGTGCTGGTGGATCAGTCACGCAGCATGGACACACAGGATGTTCCGGTGGATGTCAAGGACAGCACCGCATCCCCGCAGACTCGCCGCGCGGCTGGCGATCCGCTCTTGCAGGCCGAAACATGGAAGGATTTTGATCAGCGATTTGAGGTAGTGCGGACGGCATTTCCAACGTCAGATCAGACCACAACAGATATCCATGACGCGCTCCACCAGGCTCGCCAAAGGCATCCGGAACTTCGCGCGGTAGTATTGGTCAGCGACGGAGATTGGAACAGCGGCCTGCCGCCCGTGGAGATGGCTGCCCAGTTGCGAGCCGATCAAGTGCCAGTCTATGCGGTAGCGCTGGGCAGCCCAACGCGCTTGCCTGACCTGGATTTGGTAAGTTTCGATGTGCCTACTTTTGGTGTGGCTGGCAAGAGTATCCGGATTCCGCTGACGATTGAAAGCTCGTTGCCTCGCGACCATTTGGTTCAGTTAGAACTTAAGATTTCCGATGGTACCGTCATCACCCATCCGGTGCAGGTTGCGGCGATGGGGCGAACAGCGGATGCGATTGTTTGGAAGCCCGAAACGATTGGTGATTACACCTTGCAGTTGACCGTTCCAGAACATCCTGAAGAGGTCGTAGCAGAAAATAATCGTCGAGAAGTTCGGATTCCCATTCGCGAGGAGAAGCTAAAGGTTCTAGTCATCGATTCGCTGCCTCGCTGGGAATATCGATTCCTTCGCAACGCTTTGTCACGTGATCCGGGTGTCGATGTCCATTGTCTGTTGTTTCATCCGGGCTTAAGCAAGGTGGGCGGCGGAAGTCGCGACTACATTACCGCTTTTCCGGAGAGCCTTGACGAGTTGTCTCAATACGACGTTGTCTTCCTGGGTGATGTTGGAATAGCGGATGGACAATTAACCACTCAGCAGGCCGAGCTTCTAAAAGGCCTGGTGGAACAGCAAGCCAGTGGTCTGGTATTCATGCCGGGTATCCAAGGGCATCATTTGACTCTGGTGGGCTCGCCTTTGGATCCACTCTTGCCAGTCGTTTTTGACGCAAAACAGCCGTCCGGTTGGGGATCGCGAAGCCCAAGCCACTTTGCCCTTACCGAATTGGGACGCGGCAGCCTGCTGACCAAGCTGGCCGACACGGCTGACGATAACTTGCAGATCTGGGAAAATCTGCCAGGCTTTCAGTGGCATACCGCTTTGGTGCGGGCCAAAGCCGGTGCTGACGTTTTGGCTGTACATCAGGATTCTTCCAACCAGCATGGTCGCATTCCACTTTTGGTGACCAGAACTTTTGGAGCTGGCAAAATTTTGTTTATGGGAACCGATGGAGCGTGGCGCTGGCGACGTGGCGTGGAAGACTTGTACCACTATCGCTTCTGGGGACAGGTCGTGCGATGGATGGCCTATCAGCGCAATATGTCCAAAGGCGAATTGATGCGATTGTTTTACTCGCCAGAGCAGCCCGCTGTGCGACAAACGATTTCGATCAGCGCCATTGTGATGAGCGCTGGAGGGGAGCCACTGACTCAAGGTAATGTCTCAGCGCGGATACTGGCTCCATCGGGGCAATCTCAAACAGTGCAATTGACCAGTGCCGGGGGGCAGTGGGGTGCCTTCGACGGCCAGTTTGTAACGCAAGAAGCTGGGCCACATCAGGTGCTGCTTCGCTGTCAGGAAAACGCCTCGGAGCTTTCAACGACCATCCTTGTGCAAGGTAAAGAACTGGAGCAGATTGGTCGTCCCGTCCGTCAAGAGGTCATGGAAGAGATTGCCCGCGTCAGCCGTGGCAAGCTGATCAACAGCCATCAAATTCCCGAATTGATGCAGGCCCTAAAAGCGATACCAGATCCGCCAGAGACGGTTCGAAGACTAGCCATTTGGAGCCATCCGATGGTAGCCGGATTGTTGACTTTACTACTTGCTGCGTTTTGGATCGGTCGCAAATTGGTGGGAGTGATCTGATGCTGGACTCTCGCGAGCGAAAATCGCAAACCGATTATTCCACAGCCTGGTTGCCCGAATCACTCCAGAGGCAATTGAGCGGGTTTCGCAGCTACGTTTGGTTGACGAAACTACTGCAGTCTTTCAGCTTGGCGCTACTAAGCTGTTTGTTGGCCTTTGTGACCATTTTGATCAGCGATCGATTGTCAGATACGTGGCCGGCTGTTCGATGGGCGTTATTGCTATCGTCCGTTATTGTCTGGATGTTATTACCATGGACGGTCTATCGCTGGATGTGGAGCTATCGACGGCCCGAACAGTTGGCGCGACTGTTGCGAGAGCGAGAACCAGCGTTTGGCGATGAACTGCTGAGCGCGATCGAGCTAGCAGCTAACTCACAGGAGCAGTCGCGATCGCCGGAGCTGTGTCAGGCGGCTATTGGACAGGCTGCTGCAAGTGCTATTAAGAACGATCTACGAAAGTGGTCTCCGCCCAATCGATTACCAATGATTGCCAGTCTCTTGGTGTTGAACTTGTGCATCGTCTGTGCAAGCGCATGGTGGATTCCTACCGCAACGGGTAATGCTTGGCAGCGACTGACGCGGCCCTGGAGAGCTATCGAAAGATACACCTTTGCCGCCGTGCAGGCTTTGCCTGAACGAATGGTGGTTGCTCACGGCGAGCCGACGCAGTGGAGCGTACAACTGAAGCCGGATTCCGCTTGGTCGCCTGCAACTGCTTACGCTAGTCTGGGCAATTCTCCTGAACTGCCCGCTCAGTTGAACGATAACCGGTACCCCTTTCAATTGCCGCCGCTAACCGTCCA
The DNA here is from genome assembly GCA_036804625.1 of Aureliella sp. Lineage (GTDB taxonomy): Bacteria > Planctomycetota > Planctomycetia > Pirellulales > Pirellulaceae > Aureliella. Next base: position 7,683 of record DAIRSD010000123.1, read on the forward strand.
GACAGAGCTTCAATTACAAGTGGGCGACTTTGATCATCAGGTGCAAGTGGAACCGAAGCTGCGCCCCGAATTGACCACGGTAACGGCTGAAGTTACGTTGCCTGAGTACTTACAGCGAGATGCTCCGCTAGATGTGGAGGTTCGCTCGGGGGTTTTATCAGTGGTCGAAGGCAGCCAGGCCAGGTTGATTGCGACCGCGACTCGGCCGCTGCAACATGCCAAACTCGACGATATCGATTCTTATGTGGATGGCTCACAGATTCGCACTCAGACGTGGTTGATCGATGGCACTGAGAAAGCATTCTCGCTGCGCTGGCGGGATCAGGATGGACTGGATGGTAGTTCGGCCTTCCAACTGCAAATCAAGCCGATGATTGACGAACCGCCATCTGTTACTGCCCAGGACTTACCGCGTCAGTGCGTCTTGTTGGATTCTGAACAGTTGAATTTTCGAGTCTTAGCGGCGGATGATTTTGGCATCCGTCGCGTAGGCATGCGCTGGCGTGGTGTGGACGAAAATCCGTTGGTAACGGCGGCTCAGGGTCAGGCTGTACTGTCAGCGGGTGGGGCAAACCAGTCGTCGCTACAAGTGTCTGGAGCGTTTTGCGCTGCCAATCTGGGCATCGCCGCTCAGACGATTCAGCTTACGATTTGGGTTGAGGACTATTTGCCGGGTCGTCAACCTGTGGAATCGTTACCCTACCTTCTGTACGTTCTTTCTCCTGATCAACATGCGCTTTGGATCACCGCACAAATGAACAAGTGGCAGAGGGCGGCTCTGGATGTGCGTGATGTTGAGATGCAGTTGAATCAGTCCAATCAAGCCTTGCGAGATCGGGCCGCTCAGGAGTTGTCGACAGAGATGTTCCGAGATGAATTGATGCGGCAAGCCGCTGCCGAGCATGCCAACGCTCGCAAGTTGTCTGGGCTGGCTCAGCAGGGCGTAGAGCTGCTGCGTCAAGCGGCCCGTAATTCGGACATTTCGGCGACAAGCCTGGATCAGTGGGCGAAGATGCTCGAGGCGCTGGATGATATTTCGCGCAAGCGCATGCCCGGCGTGTCTGATTTACTTCAGCAAGCAGCCAAGGCGATCGATCAAGATGGTCCTAAACAGGTAAGTGACGAAGCGTCCGACAGCAACTCGGCCGCTTCTCCAGGCGACATGGCCAGCACATCATCGCGGCCGGGTGAGGACTCTGCCACGCAGCAATTGCCAATCAACCCTTCAGCCGAGTCCACGGAAGGCCAGCAGAAGGCTTCGCAGTTACCCAGCTTGACTCGTATGGAATCTGGCTTACAGCCTGCGGACTCCCCAGTCTCTCCGGAGGAAGGCTCGGAAGAGAAAACAGCCTCCAAAGACGAATCAACTTCCGAAGATCAATCGGGACGGCTGACTATGCCGCAAACAGCTCTTCTGGGTCCAACCGGCCAAGCTTCCCAGTCGCCGAAGAAGTCTGCCGACAAGTCCGAAGCGACTGGCAAGCTGGATAGCGCTCTAGAGAAACAACAAGAACTACTTGCGGAGTTTGAAAAACTATCGGACGAGCTAAATGCGTTGTTGTCCAATTTGGAAGGTTCGACCTTGGTCAAGCGATTAAAAGCCGCCTCACGCGAACAAAATTTGGTGGCCGAGAAAATCGCAACTCGTATCGGCAATGTATTTGGGCAGGCTGCGCAGGTTGCGTCCGAGGATCGAACATTTCTGAATGAATTGTCGGAAACGGAGCGAGCCAGCGGACTGTTGATTTCGTACATCATGGACGACATTCAGGCATTTTATCAGCGCCGACGCACCAACGAATTTAAGCGTGTTCTTGATGAAATGAAGTCCTCAGACATCGTAGTTGCGATTCAGAATTTGGCTGAAGAACTTGCCGCCGAACATGGTTTGTCGATTGCCACTGCCGAGTATTGGGCCGACAACCTGGATCGCTGGGCCGAAGATTTGGTGGAATCGACCGACCAGTCAGAAGAAGAGAAGCAGGAGCAGAAACCCGGTGAAGAAAGTCGGTCGCTACCGCCCTCGTTGATCCTGGAGATGCTCAAGATTCTCGAATCGGAAGTGAATTTGCGCGAGCAGACTCGGATCGCTCAGCAAGCTGTTACGGCGATCGAAGCGACAGATCACCTCCAGCAGGCACAGGGGCTTAGCGGCCAGCAGGCCGATCTGAGAGTTCGAACCGAAGAGGTTTCGGACCAAATCGCCAAACTGCCTGATGCTGATCAGCATTTTGCTCAGGAGCTGAGCATACTCTCTCAAGTCAGTCTAATCATGGATCAGGCCCGCGAATTGCTGGCTCTTGGTAACACGGGGCCTGAGGCGATCGCTGCGGAAACGGAAGTCATCGAACTGATGCTTCAGTCCAAACGCATCAATCCGCAAGGTGCAGGTAGTGGCGGCGGAGGTGCCAGTCCAGGCGGTGGTGGCTTGGGGACTACGTCCGAGTCTGCTTTGGCATTGATTGGTGCCGGCTTGAATTCTCAGGAACACCGCGAATCGAGAGATATCGGTCAGGCGGTTGGCAGCGGTGCCGATCGCAATTTGCCTGAAGAGTTCCGAGGTGGTCTGGACGCCTACTTCCAGCAGTTAGAAACCGCACCGTAGTCCCAAGCTGGAAGCTGAGCTTGCAAGCCTTTGAGAAAAGGCAAAAGATTCAGCCCGACTTGCAAAGTACAAACGCGACCCTGAGAAGTATGCAGTGACATTGACGGAGATGTATAATCATGACAAAGACGGATCGCAAGAACAAAGATGGCGACGATGCCTTAGACATTATGGACAAGCGTTTTGCGAAAAGCGTCGATGCAGAAGCTCTGCACGAGAAGTTCTCCGAAGACGCTGAGGTTGCAGAAATGCTCTTTGCAACTCGGCTAGCAGCAGGACTCACTCAAAAACAGCTTGCTAAGCTAGTTGGAACCACCCAGCAAGTCATATCCCAGCTTGAAGACGCAGACTACGACGGGCATTCCATGTCAATGATTCGGCGAATTGCCCATGCACTCAACCGTCGCGTAGAAATTCGCTTGGTGCCTCTTCGTTCGCAAGTACGCAGAGCATAGCGTAGCGTGTACACGACATCATTCACAATCATACGTTCGGTTAGTGAGAAGTGTCGAATATGCGGCGAATTGACACCCGTTATCGCAAATCGTTATTGCTGTCGCTGGAAAATGCCTGATTCCGAGTAGTGGAACAGGCCATCCCAGCGGGGGCGCCAGTACAGAATGCTAAGTCCCTGTCGCTGGTCGTCCGTGTCGTGGTCACTTACGATGACATTGATTTGAAGCCGCTTCCAAGAGCCATTCTGCAACTGAGAAAAACGCTCGGTAGGAATGGAGAATTCGTAGACAACCGTCTTCTCGAGCAGACGGACCTGGCATTCAATATCCTCCGACGGGTTGCCAAACTGGTCTCGCCGCAAGTCCTCCTGGCTCATCGACAGGCCGGCCATGACGGCAAATGCCTCTTTGCGAATCTCTTCAGGCTTAGCACCTGGGTCCACCACTGGATTTACAAACAGGCCCACAATATCCTGCCATACCATTTGTCCGCCGTGAGCCACTTGATCGTCG
>DAIRSD010000124.1:0-11163 GCA_036804625.1 Aureliella sp.
ATCACGGCACCCAGTCCATTTGGAGTTTAAATGTGGCTGTCATTACCAATCCCTATGAATCATTTGCTTTTAGAAATCGCCGTTGCCATCGGCTACGAAGGTAAAAGTTCCGTTGTTGTCCCTTGAAAGCTGCTGAAGCGTTTGTCGACCTGCTTGACTGAACATGTGAACGGCATGAATCGGGATTTTGTTTCCTCGGGGGCCGTCTAGGTTGATCACTCTTAGCATTTGCACCGTGTTATCCATGAGTTCGCCATCGGACAGAATAAATATCGCGTCCGGCCGCATACTCAGTGCAAAAGCCAATGCTTCCGCAGGCATGGTAGCTTCTCCTAGCACTCGAGAATTAAGCCAGCGAGTCAATCTTCGCTGAGTCTCAAGATTGGCTCGGGTAAACGCTGCCTTCTGCGGCACCTCGTTAAACATCAGGGTTGTCTGCGCATCAAAGCAGATCACAAAGAATTCCTGATCCGACGAAAGCCCCTTGAGACTTTCCAATAACTTCCTGCGTGCCAACAACCATCTCTTACCCTCCATGCTCTTGGAGCTGTCCAACACATAGACAAATCGCTCACCATCGGCATAGCTCCCAAAAAACGTTGCACCTTTGCCCTTCTCTTGGCCATCGCTCAAAACTTCCGAGTCATCCACCGCCTAGAGTGCCAACGAAGTCAGAGAGGCATTTGCAGAACTCGAATCCAGCGCAGTACCATGGAACTGTGGATCAAAGTCGAACTCAAATCCCTGATCTGTGCTGGCTGTTTTTGCTTCGACCGCTTCTGAGGGCACCTCAACCGGTTCAATCCTAAGATCGACACTCGCCATCGTTCGCTCAGATTCCGCGATGAACGAAACAGATACCGGACCGTTTGGTAAACTACCATGTACGAAGACCCAGCAGGCTAAACACAACAGCACAAGCGTGTGACAGATGAGACTAACCAAAAAGGCAACGGTGCGGTCGATGCTGTTTCTTTTGGTATCGTAGGTATTGCTTAAGTCCATCGCCTAGCATGCACTTTCCTAGAAGAATTTTAGCCGCACGACAGTTATATTTCGACGAACTCGATCACGGCTAAAAACGCAGTAGTCTGACTACCATTGTTAGCATCATTTGCAATCATGCCAATAAGCGGGTACTTAAGAAGCCCCCTCATCCAACGCCGTTAAGCAATTTTACGTAACGGTGTTATCACTCAACAACGATCCCTCATTCGATAACCTATTTGCCCGGTTTGGGAACATAGGCGAACTGGCCGCGATTTTCATCAGCGATGGCTTTCATGACTGCCAAGCCTTTGTCAGAATAGTACGCAATCGTATGAATGGGGACCAGGACGATCTGGCCATCCACGATATCATCGGTGCGGTTCTTTTCTCGCAAGATCTCCAGCAGTCGCTTGGCCGCTTTGTCGGACATTTCGCCATCTGCCAAAAAATAGATTCCGTCACACTCCAGTTCCAGAGCAAGCTTTAAGGCATCGATGGGAGGTGCTCCGATAGCGATCTGCAGCGACTCCAACCAGCGCTGGGCATGCATCTTGTTCTCTGGCGTCGCGTATAAAGCTGCTGTGGCTGGCTGGCCACCCTCCGGGTCTGGGATGACTGAGATCTCTTTATTGAAGAAAATCACGTGAAACCGCTGTGTAGGCTTTAGCGCGCCGATACAGCGAAGCAGCTCGTTGCGTGCCGCTTCCCAAGGACCGCCTCGCATGCTGCCTGAGCCGTCTATCACAAAACAAAAACTGTTTCCCGTTGCGGCAGCTCCGTAAAAAGTCACCACGCTTTTGGACGGCTGCGACCTGACCGCTGTGACTGCAGATCGGTTGCTCAACTGACTAGCCGAACTTACCGCTGTAGCTTGGCCTATCCCCTCCGATACCGGCTCACCAAAATCCGACAAGGACTCAGCCAAATTGCTCTCTTGCATCGACTGCGTTGGCTCAAGCAATTCGGTTGGCTGATCAACGTCGACTGGGCTGCTCATTTCAAAATCTTGAGTTGTCGATTCTGCTTCACTACTTGCCTCCAGCGCAAAGATGGAACCATCCACCGGCAATTTGATGGTGATGAAACCCAAAGCAAGCACCAACAACACATGCGCAAGTATACTAACTACGATCCCGCCCAGCCGACGAGTTCGTTTGTTGGGCGCTACCACTTCTAACGTCGGTATGGCCAGTCGCGGAGAAGACCGAGCGCCAGATTCTCGCCGAATCGGCTGACCTACCTTATCCGTCTGACTTACCTTATCCGAATGAATGACCTTGGGCGACTGAGTGGCCTTGCCGGCATCCACGGGCCGCTCAAGAGTTTTCTCAGTTGGCTTGCTTGCGGACCGCTTGATCGTTGTATCGGACCTTTGCAGAGCTGATACCGGTTGGAGAGCGACTGTTACCTCAGCGGTTGGGGGCTGCTGCCAGAGCGTCGAATGATCTGAATGTTGAGAAGGGGGCATGTCCGATTGTTCAACGACTTCCTGTCGCATGGAAAATGGGATGCCCTGATCAACGGCGACAATCCGCTGATTGACTTGCAGCCATTGCCGAAGATGGCCTGTCTGCCCCTTGCGTGCCTGCTGTAGAATCCATTCCAACTCCGCACGCCGCGCTTCGGCCCGAGCCATTTCGGCCTGCGCGGTCAATTGCTGCAGCGCGCGGCTGCCTTGTTCCAGGAGCGCATCGTCATCCATGGCGTCCTGATCGGATTTTACCGTCGAAGAATCGTCCATCAGCACCTCCCCACACAACGTGTGCAATCAGTGGATTGCTTTCATTGGTTAATAGTCTGCCAATTTTGACCTGCTTTGTCAAATTGCAGCCATCAAACTTCGGTGGTGACCTCAAATTTTCCGATCTATCGCTAGCTTTATCCTTCTCCAAAGCGGCCTCAAGCCAGGCAATTTTTTTGTATTCTACCCCAAAACGAACCCACCCTCTTCGGATTCTGACCTTGGCTGCTGGTAATTCCATTTCCTATAAGGTAAAGGCCGCTGTCAATTTAATTGGGAGCACTCTCCGCTTGAGCCGACTTTGATGAAGGACCCTGCGCATGACGGTCTTGCATAAGATCAATCGATTTGTATTTCCAGTAATTTGCTGGGCGCTACTTTCCTGGTCGCAAGCCGAAAAGCTGATGGCACAGAACGATGCACCCAGCTTACAAGGCGGCGGGACGCCATCTGCACCCGATGGTCTTCGAGCACGCCAGGGAACTCCGGTACCCCAATTGCCTAATAGCGCCGGTCAATACTGGCAGGAGTATGATCTACGTCCCTACACCAAGGAACTCAACCAAGTCGATCGCCCTCACCAAGCCATCGTGGATTGGATACTTCGCGAAACGGGAACCGACGCTTGGTTTACCGAACCTTTTGGTTTTTTGAATGCCGATCGAGACACCTTGCGAGTCTATCATAACGAGCAAATGCACGAAGTGGTTCGGCGTGTCCACGAGCGGTTTGTCAACGGAACCACAGCCACTCAGTTGTATGGCGCTAGACTGATGTCTATTGGCAATCCCAATTGGCGAACTCGGGCTCATGGCTTGATGCGCAGTGAGAAGGCGCAGTCCCCTGGCGTAAAAGCCTACTTGGTCTCCAAAGAGAACTCAGCATTGCTGCTAGCACTACTGAGAGGTCGACCTGATTTTCGAGAACTCAACGCGGTGGACATCGTGGTCCACAACGGTCAGTCACAAAGCTTTGAACAACTGCGCGGTCGCAATTACGTCGAGAATCAACAACCGGTAAACGGTGGGTACCCGCCTTACATGCCGGTCACTGGAGAACTTAAAGAGGGCTACCGCCTGAAGCTAAGTCCACTGCTGACAGTCGATCGCAAGACGGTTGACTTGGCCGTCAAATGCGACATCGATCAAGTGGAACGATTGAGCAACGTCAACTTGGATCTGCCAACTGCACTAGGGCAACCCTTTAGCACTCAGATACAAATCCCGCAAATGGTCAGTTGGCGGCTTCATGAGCGGTTTACCTGGCCTGCCGATCAAGTGCTGATACTCAGTTGCGGAATCGTTGCAACGCCGCAAGGTGCCCCCAGCAACACCCTACTAGGCCAAGGAGGAACCATTCTGGGACTAGATCGAATCCTCCCCATCGGATCAGGCGATCGCGCTGAAGCGTTACTGCTGATTGAACACAAAGGCGATGCAACCGGCCGCGTCGCAAGCGCGCCAGCGCCCGGCAGCTCAACACAACAACTCAATCCACTCAGTCGCGGTCGTTATTAGTTGAGCCAACCTGCCAGCCGACTGGTTGTGTCCAGGCTTGTTGGCGCTGGCCATCGAATACGGGATCCACGGGCGGTAGGCTGCTGCTGACTACGGCGCGTACGTACAACTCTTCACCGGTCAATTGGTAACTTGGACTTAGCCCTGGCACAGTCGCAACGACTTGAGCCTTTGGCAAGTTCTCTGGCGACTCGGATTCATTCTGGTCCTGTGCTGATCCACTTTGCTCCAACTGTGCAACCGGCTTTTTGGGTTTCATCACGGCGATGAATTGAGTCTCAAAGGTCGCGTTCTCTGTCGGGGCAATCGTCAAATCCAAGCGACGCTGCTGGGAATCATAGACAACATCATCCAGCACAACTCCACTTGAGGCGTAAAAGTTTGCCGCTTTCATGGCCAATATCAAATGCTCTGGCGTCAGATACCGCGATCGGACCATGACCCATCCACGTCCCGGCCTGGAGCCGGGACGACCGTGATATTCATGACTGTCATCGGTAGCGATCCCAAGAATAGGTTCAGCATCCAACTGAAGCAATCTCATGGTGTTGACAACATCCCAGATGGCTTCCACACCCAAATGCGACTCGTCTCCCATATGATTAACGTCAGGGTGCCCATTGTAAACTTCAAAGAACTGCTCTTCAACAACCACTGCCAAATCGGCTGCGGTCACTGCATAGCCAAAATTGGGATGATTCAAGTGAGGTAAAACCTGTCTGCCGCTACTATCTTGATGGACCAACATCATCCTTAGGTTGTTACGTATCGATTCTCGTACGGTGGTGCCACCGGCCGGCAACAAGACTTGCTCCAGGTTGGTCGCGTTCAGATGCACCGGCTTGCCTTCGGCTCGATCACTGATCTCTTCACCTTCAATCATAATGAACCGTCCAGCCTGCTCAAGCAAGCAGCGAAATTCGTCCAGCGGTTTCAGACGCACTTCCTCTCGCTCCCCTGTCTGCCTAACCTCAACCCAGGCATCACCCCAACGAGCGCGATAGCGGTCCATGATATCGGAATCGGTCTGGCGGATGATTCGATCGATTGAAACCCAACGCATTCCACGGCTAAGCACATTATGATCCGTCAACGTCAAGAAATTGTATCCGTGATCGGCATACCAAGCGGCCACCATCTCTGGAAAGTCATTTCCATCGCTCCAAAAAGTATGCGTGTGCAAGTTACCTTTCCACCAACGCGGCTCGTGTTGGGTGGCAGACTCCTGCGCCAAGACTAAAGTAACCGGCATCCAGCAGATCAGTACTGCTACCAACTGCAATAGAGGCAGGACAACCTGTTTGCGTTTCGCAATGTCGCTCATGTCTTGCATTGGACCAACTCGTCTTACGTGTACCAATCTGGAAATCTGCGGGAATAACGGAATCGGATTGGGTTAGTCAGATACATGATTAACATCTCTGGCTACCCAATTATCTCTCGTTTGCGGTCGATATAGTCCCAGACAACAAATCGATCCAGGTCTCGTCCGGCAGTAAAAAAGACTCGACCTCTTGTACTCTCTGCCAATCGGTACGCAAATCGAATATCCTCCTCCGACTGTGACCAACTGGGCACCAAAAACATATTGATCACAACACCATCGCGCTGACATAAGGCACCTTCGCGCAACGTGGCCTGCTCCGTTCTGGAATCAGGTGGGTAGAGCATGTACAGCATAGACTCTTCAAAATGCGCAGTGGGCAGGCCATCGGTGATCAGGATAATCTGCTTGTTCGGTGTGTCAACGGTAGCCAAATTCTGACGGGCTAACCGCAAGGCATGTTGGATGTTGGTGAAGTGAGCGTGAATCTGCAGCTCACTGATGTCCCGGCGACTCATATCCGCGCGCAAACGAACGACTGGATCATAAACGGTTACCGGTTTCGGCATCAACTGAATAATCTCGCCGGCCGAACGCAACTTGGCAAAAGTATACATTTCGATGAAGCGCAAAAAGTCGCCTGGATATTCTCGAGTGATCAAACCCTGAAGCGCTAACGCCATTCGCTTGACATTGATGTACTGGCCATCATGACGCATCGATCCGCTCATGTCCATGATGACCACCGTAGCACACTTGGGCGAATTCCGTGTGCGATGGACTTCGATATCCGCATTGTTGAGCCTAACCGAGGAACTATCCGGTTGTCGTAGTAGTGCGTTAATCACGGTCTGAGTCGTATCCATATTCGCCAAGCTATCGCCAAACTCATAAGGCTTCGTCTGAGGCAACTCGACGCTGCCTTCACCAACGATACGTCCAGTATGTCGTCCTGACCGTCCGGGCTGTAGGTTGGAAAAAATGCGCTGCAGCAGTTTGCCTTGAAATAATTTGTAAGCCTGCGGCGTTAACTGAAAGCCACCTTCAGAATTGCGATCCAAGCCCTGTCGCTCAGCCAGCTCTCGCACCAGGTTCTCGATCTGTTGCCGCAGCGACTCCAACGACCCCATGTCTTCTGCACTTGCAAACTCGCTCAAGGTTTGCATGTCGATGATACCAATCTGAGCGGACTGTTGAGCCTCTGCCAGTTGCTTAAGCAGTTCATCGATCTTTTCTAACTCCTCTTTCACCTCCAGCGACTCTGGAATTGACAGCGATTGACTGCCAATAAAAGTGTATTTGGCGTGCAGTTCCTCGACTTGGTACAAATTGCCCAGGTGATCGATCAGCCCAACGACCTGGCCCGCCAACTCGCTGGTATCGTCGCCAGTTTCGTAGTAAATCCGTTCGAGCAAATAGATTTGCCGTTCTTTGACCGCTCGATGAAAGATGGTACGCAAGGCAGGTGGTGGCTTGATTCGACTAGCCGATTTTTGAAAGACTTGGATAGCATACGAAAGCAAAGTACGAGTTTCGTAAGTCTCTAGGATCTTGCGCTTGCGTTGCTCTAACAATTGTTTGAGATAATCGATACTGGGTCCCAGGTTGGCCAGTTGCTCGGGATCCAGTTGAATAGCGCGTGCCAATTCCTCCTCAGTTAATTCACGATATTCCCCGTACATCAAGGCGTGTTCAAAAGCATGAGTCACCAGGTCAGGTGGCGGCTGCGTGGGACTGGGAAATTTGCCAGGATCATATTTCTGATAGGTGTGAACGACACCGCCCAGTTTCGATTTACGTGAAGTCATTGCATTCCTCCTAGCCGATCAACTTGAGTCAAGGCCGCTAAAGCTCGCAGTCGCTAAAGTTCGTAGTAGATTTGTCCGTATTGCTGACTGCGGCTGATCCGATCCAAGGCATAAAGACCCGCCAGAACAAATTCGACGCATGCCGCTCGCATTGCCGGCTGCTCACTAGCATTGACCTCAAAAGCGCGATCCCAAGCTGGCGGCACCGCCTGCAATCGTTCTGCATAAGCGCTGCTGGGTAACATGTCACCCACCTCAACACGTACGCCCTTCGCAAAAACGCTGGCGATTTCCTCTAGGCCATGCTGCTCGACGTATTGCTGAAAAACCACCTTAATCGATTCGGCAATAATGGCGTCCAATACCTGACGCTCTGACATTTGGTGACTTCCCATCAGATCCAATTCCAGCTTGCCTAAGCTGGATGCATAAAGATGCCCCAGGTCGCTGATGCGCGGCACGGAAGGCGTTTCGCCGAGTACGATCGAGCGTTGCCGAGCGCTGGCAATCATGGCACGATAGTTTGCCAAGCTGAATCGCGCCGACACTCCCGACGCTTGATCGACATACTTGCTACGTCTAGCTTGTCGAGTTATCTCTTCGATGATTTCCGCCATAAAGTAGGGCACCACCACGCTGTAGGGTCCGTTAAGGTCAAGCTTGGCCTCCTGCTGCAGGATCTCGATTCCCAACTCGCGATCCGCAGGATAATGAGTCTGGATGATCGATCCGATGCGATCCTTCAATTGGGGAATCACTTTGCCGCTACGATTGTAAGTGCTGGGGGTGGCAGAAAACAGAATTAGAACATCCAAGTCGAAGCGGACCGGATAGCCACGAATTTGCACATCGCGCTCCTCCAGGATATTGAACAACCCAACCTGCACCAGTTCATCCAATTCGGGCAGTTCATTCATCGCAAAAATCCCTCGGTGCATTCGAGGTATCAAACCGAAGTGCAGCGCCTCCTCCGTGCTCATGCTGACACCGCCAGTCAGCTTCGATGGATCGATCTCACCAATGATGTCGGCAAACTTAGTTCCCGGGCTGAGCCTTTCCGAATAGCGATCTTCTCTAGCCCACCATGCGATGGGAACGTCTTCCGGTGAGTGCTGGGCCAGATAGCTTTTGGCTGCACTTGTAATCGGATGCATTGGATCTTCATGAATCGGGACACTTGGGATATCCAAATAGGGCACCCAAGGATCCAGAAATTGCACCAGCGAACGCATCAACCGACTTTTGGCCTGTCCTTTCTCACCTAGAAAAAGCATGTCGTGACCGGCCAAGATAGCGATATTGATCTCGGGGATCACCGTATGTTCATAACCCACGATACCCGGAAATAAAGGCTCATCCTGCGATAACCTGCGAACAAAATTGTCGTAGATTTCCTGCTTAACGGTTTTGGATTTCCAGCCACTTGCCTTTAGCTGCGCCAAATTGGTGGGACGACTCATCGATTCTCCTAAGTTACCTGCATAGCTCAGTACGGGACGCAAACGAAACTCTAGAACTTGGTTTCGACTGTTATAGTTGACTGAACATGGCCATTGACAAGGGCTATCAGCCAAAAAACTGGTAACTGCTCGTCAGGTAGGTAGTCCCGCGTCCGCTAAACGGCGGCATGAATGATGAATTCGGCTAGCAAACCAGCCTGAAGCTTGGCTCCAACGCAAGCGCGAATCGGCGGATTCTGCGAGTCGATCCAACTGTCCCAAGCCGCGTTCAATACCGGCACATCATCTAAATGTTCTAGAAATATGAGTACCTCCAACAAACGGTCCCGGCCTATCCCCCAGTTTGCCAATGCCTGGTCGATCTGATTGAAAATCTGCTGGATTTGACCAGCGGCATCCAGCGAAGCATCACTGGCAACCTCCACCCAGCGAGCTACCCCGGAATGAACGACGGAATCAGCATATCGCGAGCAACTTGCCGTGCGCTGGATGGCTTTCATCTCAACTCCCTATTTCACTGCCAGGAAACATCATGGACCGCCTACCGGTTGCTGGCAGGCAAGAACCGAAACAACCATTCAGGCGATCCGCTTCGCAGTTGATCGACGATCACTGCCACAATAATGATAACGCCGATGATGATGTAGGTATACGTATTGGGAATCTGAAGCAAAGTACAACCATTACGAATGGTCACGATGATTAACGCTCCAATGACCGACCCAAGCACTGAACCGCGCCCACCGCTCAGACTGCCTCCCCCCAAAACGACCGCTGCAATGATTTCCAACTCCTTTCCAGTTCCATCCGGCGGGTTGCCGTTCTTGACTTCGGCAAAGTACAACAAGCCACCAATAGCGAAGAACAGGCCAGCTAGCGTATAGACGCTTACCTGCATCAATGTGATAGGGATACCACACAGCCTGGCCGTCGATCGATTGCTGCCAAGGGCAAAAAGGTTCCTTCCAAAAACTGTGTAGCGCAAAATAAACGCCACAACACAGGCCAACAAAATCGCAACAATTGCGTTGGAGGGAATATAGGGAAGCAACAAATATTTGTCAGGGTTCGATCCAGTAACGCTTTAGTTTTGAAGCCTGCCTGGAATTCGATCTGCCGGTGCGTAGACGGTCGACTCTTGAGCGATGATTTGACCTATTCCCAAGAAGATCGTCATCGTTCCTAAGGTTACGATAAACGGCACCACTTGGGTCACACTGATCAAAATCCCGTTGAATAACCCGCAAAGGCAACCAGTTAACAGCGCCAAGCCAACCCCGCAGGCAATGGAATAGGCGAAACCTGGGTCTACTACGGTCGCCGAGTAGTGCTTCAGATATGCTGCCAACACTGTACCGCTGAGCGTTAGCGCCGTACCAGCCGATAAATCGATGCCTCCGGCAACAATAATCATAGTCATTCCCAATGCGGGAACTGCGATCAGCGAGGCCGAACTGGAAAGCACCCGCATGTTGCGCCAACTGAGAAAGCTACCCTCACCCCAAGCTTGATCGGCGAAGGCAAAGATCGCAACGATGACCAGCAGCGCTAACAAAGGACCTAACTGGCTGCCTAGCAACAACTTGAACGTCCAGTTTGAATTTTTCATTTCACAGTACAATCACAAATAAATAAAATTTTCTATCAATATCCATCCAAGTTGTGCCTTCCGACAAATAAATTGATAACTTTAGTCGTTGCCAATCGCGCAGCTCATGATTTCTTCGTCCGTCCACTGGGTTGCACTGCGAACCTGCATCAGTCTACCGCGAGCCATCACGCCGATGCGATCACAAACCGCCAACAGTTCGGGCAGGTAAGAACTTACAAAGACCACGGTTTTCCCCTGTGCAGCCGCCAACCCCATCAAGCGATAGATCTCGGCTTTACTGCCCACATCGATCCCCTTGGTCGGCTCGTCCAGCAGCAACACCTGCGCTTGTTGATGCAGAATGCGGCCCAGAGCCACCTTCTGCTGATTGCCGCCAGACAATTCGGCCACCGCCTGACCTGCGCTTCTGGCCTTAACTTCCACCTGCTGAATTTGTTGAAGCACGGCTTGCTCGCGTTTCCGAAGCTTCAAGAAACCATACTTTCGGTATCGACTCTGATTGCCCATGGTCACATTCTCTGTAATGGACAAGTCCTGAGCCAAGCCTTCGCCTGTTCGATCTTCCGACAAGAATCCGATACCTGCCCGCCTTCGAGCGCCGACACTTGAAGGAAGATTACGACCCTCCAGTTGGACAGCGCCGGCTACTTGGCGTTCCAGTCCCATCAAACACCTGAGCAGCTTCGAGCGGCCAGAACCAACCAACCCGGC
>DAIRSD010000125.1:0-11092 GCA_036804625.1 Aureliella sp.
GCGACACCAGGTGAACGATTGCGGGACTCGGGAGGCCACCTCAGCGGGATCTGCCGACGGAAGGGACGTTCCTCCTACATCAGGTGCGTTGCTGCCGTAGAATTGTCGGGCCTTAACTTCCGAAACTAGTAGTGTTGAACTCGAGCCGTCCGTGATATCTCGAAATCCAACGCGAGAGTTGGGTCCGCAGACTCCATCACCCATGCTGTTCGCGGACGGAGAAAAAGCGAGCCAACTACCAAAGTTAAATCCATAGGTCGTGGGGTAGAGTGGACTCGCAAGCTTGGGGCTGATGTCTCGAGTGACATCGGACGATGGGTCGCTAGGACATGCATAGCCAGGTATCTTCAAGCCACCCAAGATAGCTTGATTGTCCCAAGAAACATTAAGGTCAATATTATTGTAAAGATTACCTTGTTCTAGGTAGGGAAGCAATCTGCCATGGATAGACCAGGTTGCATTGGTATTCTGAGCAACAATTAGGCTGATGATACCGGCCGGCGGGAATTGACGATTCGCCGACTCGTAGTTGTGCATCGCCAGAGCAAGCTGCTTTAGATTATTTTGGCAAGACATCCGCCTGGCAGCCTCACGTGCCGCTTGGACGGCAGGCAGTAGCAGTCCCACCAGCAGACCGATTATTGCAATGACAACCAGCAGTTCGATCAGTGTGAAGGCCTTGTTAGATGAAATCAAGTTGCGGGATGCGCTTGGGATAGAGCGTAGCATTTACAAGTTCCCGCCAATTCAAAGTGACTCGTTTTTAACAACGACTCGGCAAGTAGCCTTCCGAGGGAATGGCTTGAGCGAATCGAGCCCATGTGTACTGCTTAGCGTCTTAAGGTGAATCACCAGGCGAGGCAGCAGGATCTGCGCTGGGGTCCGTGGGCACTTCATCGGATTTCGACTCGTTCGCAGGCTGTTGGGCCGATTCAGGCTGCTGGTTCTCCGCTGGTTGATCAGAGTTTTCGATGGACTGTTCCTGAGCAGCCTTCTCTTTCTCAGCCTTTTCTTGTTCAGCTTTCTCCTGCGCCGCTTTTTTGATCGCTTCAATTGCTTGTTCGTGAGCTTCTGCCACACCATCATTTCCCAGCTTGCGATACAGTGCCGCCAACTTTTCGCGGCTATCGATGCGATTGGGATTAAATCGAAGAGCCAATTCGAAGGCTGATACTGCATCGGTGGAACGATCCATCTTTTGGTAGATCCAACCGAGGGTATCCAGCAATTCGTCGACATGCTCTGCGCCCTGCATACCGCTGCGCTGTAGTACATCCAGCGTTGTACGCGCTGTCTTTAGAGCATCGTCCAGTCTGTTGCTTTCCATATAAAGATAGGCCAAGTTGTTTGAGTACTTTACAGCCATCGGGGAAGCCTTGAACACAGCTTCTAATTGTTTGATCGCTTCGGCGGTAAGTCTGCTAGCCTCGTCAATCCTTCCATTATCTGTCGCTTCTTGTTTTCGAGCCAAGTAAAACTCGGACATGATAGCATGTGTGGTAGGTGACGCTTTTCCTGAATCCAATAGATCTTTCAAGTGTTTCTGTAGCTTCTTACTGGGGTCAAGCCTGTCACGAACCAACATGGCGATTTGATCGCCAACAAGTGGATTCTCCGGATCGATTTCAAGAGCCTTATCCAATAAAGAATGGTCCGTAGGCTTCTCACCTTCTAGAGACCTCACGTAATTTGAGAAACGAACCCGGTAGATTTCAGATATCGTACGAGTCAACAGTGCCTGATCCTCGGACGTCCCCTCAGGGGCCTGGCGAAGCAATTCTTCAGCTTCAGCCAGTGCTTCGGGGCTCGAGCCAAGTAGTTGAGCAATCATCACACGGGTTTTTGCATCCGTCGGATTCTTTTCCAGCAAGCCTTTGTAGTAGTTGATGCCACTTTCTGTGGCTGCTTTCGCCTGGTCCGACTTTTTGGCTTCGGTGTATCGCTGGCTGAGAAACGGGTAAAGGTCTGGATAGCGTTCGGCAGCCGTTTGAAAGATCTCCAGGGCTCGATCAACGTTTCGCTTTTGCCAATTGATGTCGCCGGCAAGGTAGAGGACATCTTTAGGAGTGTGTTCCCAAGGGATCGAGGCCTCGCTATGGTGAGTCAACAAGGTAACAAGTTCAGGGTCCTGAGTCTTTGTGTATTGAAGGAGATAGCTGAGTGCCATAATGGCATGGGCCTTCGGCAATCCAACCTTGTCGTCCGGAGCAATGTTGCGCAGAATCTTTTGTCCCTGAGCAATCGCACCGCGTTGTATCAGCGTCGTGCCAACCACAAATTGGCTCTCATCGGTTGGACGCACAAGCTGAACTCGTCGAAAAAGCAATTCGCCATATTGCGAGACCATGTATTCCGGGCGCTTGCCTTCCGCTTCCGCTGGTTGACTCTCTGGCTGCTCAGCTTGTTCGGCCTGCCCAGGCTGCTCGGCCTGCGACACGACGTCAGCGCTTGAAGGCGACTCCTGGCCCGCTTCCTGCTCGCTTGCAGGTTGCCGTTGGTCGGTACCGTCCTTTTTTTGTTTGTTGGATGTGAAGTGTTCAACCAATTTGCCTTCCCAGCCGCTAGTCTCGGCTCGTCCGAGCAGTTCGTACTTTTCTGCTATGGTGTCCTGGTCGATTCCACCGCCCCACCAAACCAAGCCAGTCAGAATGGTTAGCAGAAAGGTTGGCACAGCAACAAATAAGATCTTGACCCAGTTTCTGGTTAACAGCAAGTCGCTGCTGAAGCCTACCAAAGAAACACTCCAACCTAAAGGAACTAGTGAAGCCATCTCAAATTTACTCTCGAAAATCGCCAGGTTACGGGAATGGTTTTGTCTGAGAATCACCTCAGTTTAGACAGTTGTTATTATCCTGTCTGAAAGGCTCAGCGCATATCCCTGCTGTCCGTGTGATCGTGCAACGAGTCTAGCTGCTGGGCACAAGATACATTCTATGCGAATTAAACCGATTAAAACAGATATTCTACGAATTTGCTTGCACTGGCGATCTACGAGAAGTGATTAAATTGCAAAAAATTCTCGGTTTGGATCTAAATCCATCCCAACAGCCGCACCGAGGCCAGGCCAGTAAAAACCAGCAACAATCCGTTAAACCAGGTCTGGTGAATGCGATGCAGGCACCAGGCACCGGCCATCATTCCCAGGGGGACTGCTGGTGCTAGTAGCAGATTGATGGATAACGTACTCCATGAGATCAAATCCAAAGCAAAATAGCTGAATGGAAGCTTAAAAATATTGACGACCAGAAACAGCCAGGCTCCCGTACCTACCAGATCCAATTTAGGCAAAGCCAAAGCCAGAAGATAGAGCGCGACGATGGGCCCCGCCGCATTGGCCAACATGGTGGTTAGTCCAGCCAGCAAACCCAAGACCCAAGCGAAGGTGAGCGAATGAGGCACATGGTTCAACGAGTCAGGACGCCAAATTCGATGAAGCTGCCAAAGTGTTAACAGAAGAACGATCAGACCGACTAAAGGCTTGAACTGATCTTCGTCCAGATACCCCATTAGTATCGTTCCCAAGACGACGCCGATCAGGGTGGGTGGAAGTATCCTATGAAAATATTGCCACCGTGCTCGCTGTCCAAAGGCAAATACGGCACATAGGTCGCCAACGATCAGAAGCGGCAGCAGAATACCGGTTGACACGCGTGCGCCAAACACATGGGCGAAAATGACCACATGCAACATGCTGACCCCAGCAAAGCCACTCTTGGAAAATCCGATACCCAACGCGGCCAATGCCAGAGCAAGAAACTGGGCGGATGAAAGCTGGCTGAGCATGTTCAGTTAACTACTTTTGTCGATGTTCAATCCCAAAAGGCTGCGAGTAGCGGCGCGAACATCATCTTGGCGCATCAACGATTCACCCACCAGCATCGCCTGGATGCCATTGGACTCCAGTAGCAATGCGTCGGCTCGCGAGTGGATTCCACTTTCACCTACAACGATTCGATCCGAAGGTATCTCGGCTCGCAAACGAATCGTATGCTGCAGATCCACCTGAAATGTTGTGAGGTCGCGATTGTTAATGCCGATCAACTGAGTGCCGGTATCCAAAACTGCATCTAGATGCTTCCGATCATACAATTCGATCAAAGCCGCCATGCCCAATTCGCGGATCAGTTGATATAGGCTGCTGAGTTGTTCTGGTTCCAGACATTCGGCGATCAAAAGTACCGCATCGGCACCTGCGGCCCGCGCTTCGTACACTTGGTAGGGGTGTATCATGAAGTCTTTACGAAGCAGCGGCAGTTGGACGGAATTGGCAATGGCGCTCAGGTAATCTAACGAACCTTGAAAAAAGTCGACGTCCGTTAGTACGCTCAGGCAGCTTGCACCGCCCGCGTGATAGGCTTCAGCCAAGGGAACTGGCTGAAAATCGCTGCGGATCACTCCCTTGGATGGACTGGCTTTTTTGACCTCGGCGATCAATCGAATGGGCGGAGCGGACTTGAGCGGAGCCAGAAAATCGCGAGCCGGCGGTGATCGCTCGGCCAATTGCCGAATCTCTTTCAACGGTCGCCGTTGGAGCGATTCTTGGACTTCGGCTTCTTTCCGCAATAGAATCTTTTGGAGGATGTTAGTCATGGCGTCTCAGCTCAGTTGCGCTGGTAATCGCTGATCACTAGCAGCGATTTGGATTGGCTTCAGCGTACATCGATGAAGCACTCACTAATGCTTGAAATGTCGTGCACCGGTAAAAATCATTGGCAGGCCATGTTGATTGCAGGCTGCGATCACCTCTTCGTCGCGCCTGGAACCACCAGGCTGAATGATGGCCACAACGCCTGCGTGAGCGGCAGCGTGGATCGAATCCGGGAATGGGAAAAAAGCGTCTGATGCCAGAATGCTGCCCGATGCCCGATCGCCGGCTTTGCGAATAGCTATCTCGACACTGTCCACACGGCTCATTTGCCCAGCGCCTACTCCCACCAGCGCGGCGTCTCGAACTAATACGATGGCATTGCTCTTGACATGCCGAACCATTTCCCAGGCGAAGTCGATATCCTGCAGCAAACGCTGATCGACGGCGGTTTGAGTCATCGTCTTCCACTGGTTGTGAAAGGCCGGAAGGCAGTCGGCTTCTTGCACTAAGGCTCCACCCGTCACGAATCGCACGGAAAGCTCTGGTCCCACTTCACCCAGTTGCCCGACCTGCACCAACCTCACGCTGTCTCGCCACTTAGGACGAGTGGTCAAGCCGCCTACGGCACCAGCTTCAAAATCGGGAGCGACGATGGCTTCGATAAACCGATGGGGTTCGACCAGGACTTCGGCTGTGGCCACGTCGACCGTCCGATTTAGCCCAATGACACCACCAAACGCGCTGACCGGATCACCGTTGAGCGCTTTAAGAGTTGCATCCGAAAGCCCGGATGCGATGGCCGCACCACAGGGATTGTTATGTTTGATGACCACCGCCGCAGGACTGGTGAAGCTGCGAGCGATGGAAAGTGCGCTGTCCAAATCTAAGATGTTGTTGTAGGACAGTTCCTTGCCGTGGATATGTCTAGCGTTGACGATGCTGGCTGAATTGCCACGCGGGAAACGATAGACGGCAGCTTTTTGATGCGGATTTTCTCCGTATCGCAACTGACTACGTCGCTCTAGTCGCACGGTCATGTGCGAAGGGAATTGCCCACCTCCCGACTGACGGCGAAAATATTCGGAGATGGCCTGATCGTACTGGCAGGTAAGCGTGAACGCCTCTCCCGCCAGTCGTCGACGCAACGACAACGATGTCGCCCCGGATTGGTCTTGAATCTCCTGCAACACGGATGAATATTGTTCGGGACGAGTCACTATCGTCACGTATTGATGGTTCTTGGCGGCAGCTCGGATCAAACTGGGACCGCCGATATCAATTTGTTCAATGGCTTCCGAACGAGTTACGCCGGACCGAGCGATTGTGGCTTCAAACGGGTACAGGTTAACGACCACTAAGTCAAAGGCTTCAATGGCGTAACTTTCCATGGACTGTTGATCCTGAGGATTGTCGCGTCGAGCTAAGATGCCTGCGAAAATTTTCGGATGCAGCGTTTTGACACGACCGTCCATCATCTCTGGGAATTCGGTGTACTGCGAAACTTCGATGGACGGGATTCCATAGTCGGCCAAATGCCTGCGAGTCCCACCTGTGGAATAGATCTGTACACCGTTGGCCACCAAACCGGAAGCAAAGTCGACTAGGCCAAGCTTGTCGCTGCAACTGATAATGGCCCGGCGTACGCGCTGGTGGTCTGTCGTGGAAGAATCTGTCACTTTAGGCGGCTCGCTGATCTATTGTCTGTGGTTTTGAAAGAGTTGGTTGACGCTGCCGATCAAATAGATAGTGCGTTTTCCAATCCGGTTCGCGTGGAGAAGCAATGTTTTAAGCTGCCCAGCCAGTTGGTCAAGGTGGTAACAGTTCACGAAATTTGTAGGGTGGGACAAGCGGGGCCTATACAAATTGATGTTCAACTTGGCAGTTTGTCCAGTTTGAACAAGCCCACGTCCTAACAAAACCCATTGTCCCGCGCCGGCCCACCATGGGCGTAAGCTGTAATGGCAACGTGCAGTTGTGAACGCCAGCTCATGGCCTGCCACCCGATGCGGCAAGTTCGATAGTTGAGTTGCTTTCAGGCCACCTTACATTCGTGGTACAACACCTATTCCCAACAAAGCCAGTCCTTGCTGGAAAACTCGTCCGGTGATCCAGCACAGCGCTAGTCGACTGGAGCGGACTTCGGAGGTGTCTGCACTAAGCACGGGGCACGCCTCAAAAAAAGTGGCGAACTGTTTGGCAAGGTCGTAAAGGTAGGATGTTAATAAGTTTGGCGTATAATCGGCTATCGTCGCCATGAGAGCATCTTCAAACTGAAGCACCTGCAAGGCTATACCTCGTTCGGCTGGCTCTTGAAGTTGCACAAGGAAATCGCCTGAATTTTCAAGGGTAATTTCTGCTCCTGAGCGTCGAAGAATCGACTGAGTTCGGGCGTACATGTACTGAATGTAGGTGGCCGTGTTACCTTCCAAGGCAACCATCTTCTCGGTGTCGAACTCGTAATCGCTGGTTCTGTTGTGACTCAAGTCAGCATACTTGATCGCTCCCATACCAACCGTTTCAGCGATCTGCCGCTTTTCTTGTTCGGTCATGTCCAGTCCGGCCTTTTGCAACCGTACCGGATCGCACACCGCTTGGTAGGCTCGATCAACCGCCTCGTCCAAGAGATACTCCAGCCCCACAACACTGCCGCTACGAGTCTTATATGGCTTGCCATCCGGACCTAGAACGGTACCAAAACTGACATGCCGTAACTGGATCTTGTCGTAGCCCATAGCGCGAGCGGCTGCGAAAAGTTTGGTAAAGTGTTCGCTTTGTCGAAAGTCAACCACGTACAAAATAGCGTCAGGCTGGAAGTGTTGCATGCGATATTCTATGGTGGCGATATCGGTAGTCGCATACAAAAAGGCTCCATCGCTCTTGCGAATCAACATGGGAGCATCAAAGCCCTCCAGGAAAATGCAGATAGCACCTTCACTGGCGACCGCCAATCCTTCGGTTTGCAGTTTTTCGACCAGTGGTGCAAGCATCGGATGATAAAAGCTTTCGCCAAGCGTGTGGTCAAAATGAATGTCCAGTCGTTGATAGACGGCCTGGATCTCACGCTGCGAAATTGGCAAGAATTGATTCCACAACGCTAGGTTGTCTGCATCGCCCTGGTGCAGCTTGACAGTTTCATCCTGGCAGCAGCGTTCCAATTGCTGATGCTGCTCGGCAATCTCGGTCAACTTGCTTGAGTCGGTTACGGGCTGGATTTTTGAGGACAAGTTCTCAAGCGATTCTTCGGCAGCACGAACTGCTTTGTCGGCTGCGGCTAGATTTTTCTTCTTTTGCTTCTCTTGGGCAGTTGTATCGTCGGCGACTGCCTGCCGCTTGGTCTGAAGTTCAGCCAATTTGGCTTTGGCAGCAACCAGCTTAGGCAGCGCGTCCTGGTAACCAATGATTTGCTGGACCAGCCGATAAAGACGACTGAGTTCCGTTACGGGGTCTTGCTCAAAAGCCTTGGCATCTCGAAAGTGTTTGTAGCCGTAAATGATCATCCCAAACTGAGTGCCCCAATCGCCCAAGTGATTGTCCGTGATCACTCGATGGCCCAAGAATCGCAAGATTCGAGCTAAAGCGTCGCCGATGACCGTCGATCGGATGTGGCCCACATGCATCGGCTTGGCAACGTTTGGAGCAGAGTAGTCGATCACGAAGGTTTGAGGAGTATCGCAAAGTTGAACGCCCAATCGATGGTCGCCTGCCGCACGCATCAACTGAGTCCTCAAGAATTCGTCTCGCAGTCGCAAATTGATGAAACCCGGACCAGCAATTTCAGCAGGCTGGCATAGATCATCCAACTGCACGCGTCGGATCAGTTCCGCTGCAATTTGTTGAGGCGGCATGCCGAGTTCGTTTTTCAGAGGCATCGCGATGTTCGCTTGGTAATCACCATGCTGAGGATCGCGCGCCACCGTCACTCGCTGCGCAGATTCAGAGGGCTGCTGAACCCACCCCTGCATAGCGGTTTCAAAACGCTGGCGAATCAATGACAAAATCTGCATCGTGCGCAAGTTGCCTTTGGTAGATCTAGAGTTCTGTTAACGGTCAGCGAGGGGCCATACGAGCGGCGGACTGATTGATGATGTCAGTCACATCAATCTGTTTTGCGTCGCCCCAAAGCGATTCCAAATCGTAGAATTGGCGAGTCTCTTCGTCAAAAACATGGACGACGATGTTCCCGTAGTCCAAGATAGTCCACCGACCGTCCTCTTGGCCTGTCATGCTCAGCTTTCGCTCGCCGAACTGAGTCTTCAGGACGCGATCGACCTCAATACAGATCGCGCCGAGTTGCCGACGGCTGGTACCAGTGACGATTACGAAGAAGTCGAACAGCGATGTCTGCTGCGTCAAGTCCAGCAAAACGATGTCCTGACCACGATTGTCGGCGGCGACAGCGACGGCCGCACGAGCAAGCACCAGCGATTGCTCTCGCTGAGTTTGAAGATCCAACTTCTTAGGAACTGATGGGGGTGCCGAAGCAATGGGCTCAATTTCCGAGCGATCTTTGATGGGATCAGCAGACATGAATTCCTATATCTGAGCCTTCTAGCTCATTTTCTGTTTCTTAAAGTTGGCGGTTGAGTACCGGAAACGGCGATTTCTACCGCTTGCATCAGCCTCGAATGAACCCGTGGGCAGGCTCTATACCAATAATCACGTCTCTAAGTTCTCTCAAAATGGCACTGAAATTCCAGCGGCAGCCCTAGCTGGGATAGTCTCGAAACTGTCGCGTTGAACATAGTCTAACCTCTCGTCAAATGTTGGCCAACCGCCAATAATGCGGTCCCCAATGCGAATTACCCAGATTCAAGAGTATCCCAAATCCACCGGGAAGCAGGAAAACCCGTTAATTCATGGGACAAGCCGCATGAAAACTGACAAGAAAGGGATCTGGAAAACAGAGCTTACATGCCTAGGAAATCCGCAGTTCAACTGCTATAGTCCCTGTGCGTCAAACAATGCTTCATCAGCACCACGACGTGGCCTGGCGAGAGTTTCTAGGATTGATACCTTAAACATTTCGAAAAGTGACTGAAAGATAACGATTATGCCTGCACCGGTACCAAATGTTTCGGCGAAATCCATGGTATCAACCAAGTCCGCCGTTCTAAATAACGTCATCCAGCCCAATCAATACGCTCGTGAGACGGTCGAGTCGATCATCGTGGCGTTTATTCTCGCATTTTTGTTTCGCGCCTTTGTTGCGGAAGCGTTTGTCATTCCGACTGGTTCGATGGCACCCACATTGATGGGGGCGCACAAAGATCTGACCTGCAGCGAATGTGGATCGCAGTACCAGGTTGGTGCGAGCCTGGAATTCGAAAGTGATACCGGTGCTAGGACTGGTAATTACGTGATCGGCAGCAATTCGTCGATCTGCCGCTCGGTCAATCCCATCGATTTTTCAGATGCTAACCAAGCGACCTTCAGCGGCGATCGCATTCTGGTGAGCAAATTCGACTACGTTTTGTCCAAGCCGAAACGCTGGGATGTCTTGGTCTTCAAGTTCCCCGAAGAAGCCAGGATGAACTACATTAAACGACTGATCGGCTTGCCCGGCGAGCAGTTGATGATTCGCGAGGGCGATATCTATGTTAGGCAAGACGCTTCGCAAGCTTGGGAGATCGCTCGCAAGCCGCCGCATAAATTCAAAGCCATGATGCAGCCTGTCTCCGACACCGACCATCTGTCACCAAGACTGTTGAAGGCGGGTTATCCAAGCCTTTGGCAACCTTGGTCGGCCGACAATCAAGTTGCCACAGTGCGTCCAGCGGGCGAATCAACCGCTTCGCAGCAGGGTGTCGCTTGGAAAGTGCAACAGTCCGAGCAAGGTTGGTCGGCAATGTTGACTTCCACCCCATCCACCAATTGGCTTAGGTACTATCACAAAGAGGTGACGTCGGACCAGTGGTTAAATATCGAGCAAGGGAAATCGATTGACCCGGTCTCACCGACCAGTTCACAACTAGTGACAGATTTCCTAGCCTACAATAGTTATTACGCGACCCCGCTGCGCCGCCCCGAGGATTTTCAGATCGATGCGGCCGACCTGGCTCGTCAGCCTCAGATGGAAAACGGCATGCACTGGGTAGGCGACCTGATGGGCCAATTCGATGTGCAGGTACAGTCCGATTCGGGATTGGTCTTTCTACAATTGATCGAGTTTGGAATTGAGCATCGAGTAGTCATTGATGTGGCCACTGGCGAAGTGAAGCTGTCCGCTTGGGATGCAAGTCTAGGCGAACCCAAGCAATTGGACAAGTTCTACGACGGAGAGACCGAATTGGTGGCAGCTTGCAAAGTCAATGGCCAAGGCAGCTACCAATTGTCAATGGCCAACGTCGACGACCAGATCCTGCTTTGGGTCAATGATCGCCAGGTTAAGTTTAATCAGCCCGCGAATTTCGACTCTTGGAGCCTGCGCGATCAATCACAACGACGACCTTTCTGGACTTTGAACCCTCCCTTGGATGCCGCTCCGCTAGCTCTGGGTGGGCAAGG
>DAIRSD010000126.1:0-11056 GCA_036804625.1 Aureliella sp.
CGATTCGGCGACCTGCGAACTTGACCGCTGGAGACGTGCACTCGAAGCAAAAAGTTCAGCGAGAAGACATCTCGAAGAATGAAATCACCGGGGCGCTGATCATCGAGCAGATCGAAAGCCAGATCCCCACGGCGCTACTAAAAGCACGATGCGATTTAGTTTATGAGCACACGGCGCGAGCCTTGAACAATTCGCTGACTCACAGCGATCTATTTCTGATGCCAGTTTGGAAATTTCTTGGGCGAATGACGTGGCTGTGTCGCGGCAGCGCATTTCCTAAGACGATGTCAGTCAAAACTCTGGCAGCCATTGGCCTAGCTGCGATGTTCATCGTACAGATCGACTTTAATCTCAAGAGCAACGGAGCCTTGAAGCCTGTAGTCGAAGGTCAGGTGTTTTCTCATGAAAATGGTGAAATCGATCAAGTTTTGGTGGATCATGGCGATGAGGTCCAGGCTGGCCAGCCGCTAGTTGTCTTGCGAAATCGCGAACTAGAGATTGAACATAAGAGGTTGGTGGGCGAGCGTGAACAGACGATTGAGCAGATGGAAATGACTCGCAGTTTAGCTGGCAGCTCCAGCATCCCATCCAATGAACGAGTTCAAGCCAGAGGCCAGGTGCAGGAACTGGAAATCCGTTTGGCGACCTTGGGCGAACAGATCAAACTGATCGACGAGCGTCGAGAGCAACTGGTGCGACGCAGTCCGATCAATGGTATTGTAATGGATTGGAAGTTGAAGGAAAAACTGCGTGCTCGGCCAGTAACCATCGGTCAAGTGCTGGTCAACATTGCTGATGTGACACAGGGCTGGACAGTGGAATTATCGATGCCAGAAAAACGCATGAAGCATCTGGACAATGCCTTTGGCCAGAGTAATCAGCAACCACTGCCGGTCAGTTTTGTCTTGGCTTCAGACCCCTCCGTGTATCACTCGGGCAAGCTATCGCTGCAAGCGGTTCACGCCAGAGCCCAGTTGGACACAACCGACGGTACCATCGTCAAGATGCGGGTACAGCCCGATACTGCTGAAAGTCTGACACGTCGACCCAATACGACGGTCATTGGCAAAGTTAATTGTGGCAGGCGTTCGGCTGCTTTCGTATGGCTTCACGAGGTTGTCGAGTGGTTCCAAGCCAATGTGCTGTTCCGCCTGTGAGCGATCGATGCTGAAGTGGCAATCTGCGGTTATCAGATTCAGCTAACTGAAGAGCCTAGTGTCATTTAGAAATTCGTACACCGATGTTGATCAATTTTTCAAAGTAGAGAGGCGACATGCGTTATTCATTTTTCAGCAATCTAATTGGTGGCCTACTGATAGCCTTCAGCACCGCATCGAATGTCCAGGGGCAGACCGGGGTTTTGCAGATAGAAGGCTTTACTGTCGAGTGTACTAAGAAGATTGAAGTAGCGGCTCAAGCCGATGGGTTGATCTCGATGATGGCGGTTGAGGAAGGCAGCACCGTGCCTGCAGGCGAACTGCTGTTTCAGATCGACGATCGAGTATCCAAAGCTCAGTTGGACGTGGCGGTGCAGGAACTTGAATCTGCTATCAAACAGGCTAATCAGGACGCCGATGTTCGATTTGCCAAAGCCACCCATGAAGTTGCACTTGCAGAATCTGAAGCGGAACGTGCTTTGCTTGGGAAAGGTGCCACAACATTGGCGGCTGTACGCCGCAAAGACCTGGAACGAGACAAGGCGAAGCTGCAAATCGAAGTTGCCGAAGTCAAGCGCCAGACTGATGCGCTAGCCGGCAATGTGGCTCGAGCAAAGAAGAATGCGGCTGAAGTCCAGTTGGGACTTTACTCCATCAAGGCTCCCTGGGATGCCATCGTCAACGAAAGAATCAAGAACGAGGGTGCATCGCTTCGCGCGGGTGAGCCGGTATTGAAAATTTTACACATGTACGAGATGCGGGCGGTAGGCTATGTATCGCTTCGAGTCTTGGAAGAACGTGGGTTGTCGCTGGCAGATCTGGAGGGCGCTCCCATTCGCATTGCCGTCAAGGTCTCCTCTACCTACAGCCACGTGGTTGACACTCAGATCGGATTTGTGAGTGGCGAAATTGCCGATTCGAAAGATTTTCGAGTATGGGCAAATCTGAAGAACGAACGCATTGGCAATTCCTGGGTCTTGCGAGATGGAATGCCCGCTTCAGTTACCATTTCTGTGAAATAGGAAATTCGATTTTTAGTTGGCGTTGCTAGTACGATTGATTCAAGCAAAGGCATTGAAGGTAACCGTTCATGACGACGATGGCTGACAGTTTGGTCAATAGCGCCATGCGACCGCTGAAGGTCTATCGTCGTCCCGACTTGCAGGCCAAGCGGCATTTGTATCATGGACGCAGTTACTGGGTGGTTAAGGAACCGGTTGGACTGAATTACTTTCGGTTTCACGACGAAGAGTATGCCATCTTGAATATGCTGGATGGGCATACCAGTCTGCAGCAAATCAAAGACCGATTTCAAGCCGATTTTGCGCCTCAGCGAATCACGCTACAGGATCTTCAGCAGTTTATCGGTATGCTACACCGAAGCGGACTGGTGATCTCGCGAGCCACGGGCCAGGGGCGTCAACTGCGTCGCCGGGGCGATGACAAGCGCAAGAAAGAGTTGCTGGGCAAACTGGCCAATGTTTTTGCATTGAGATTTCGGGGGATCGATCCCGAAGGACTCTTAAATTTTCTGAACCCTTTTACCTGGTGGTTTTTCACTCTGCCAGCTTTGATCCTGGTGTCGCTATTTGGACTGAGCGCTATTAAGGTGGTGCTGGTGAACATACAGGAGTTTCGCAGCAAGCTACCTACGTTCGAGCAGTTCTTTGCAGCCCACAACTGGATCTATCTGGGCGTGACCATGGCTCTGGTCAAAGTGCTACACGAATTCGGTCACGGACTAAGCTGCAAGCGCTATGGCGGTGAGTGCCATGAGATGGGTGTCATGATGCTGGTGTTTACGCCATGCCTTTATTGCAACGTTTCCGATTCCTGGATGTTGCCCAATAAGTGGCATCGTGTATTCATTGGTGCTGCCGGTATGTATGTCGAATTGGCACTGGCTTCTGTGGCAACCTACATGTGGTGGTTCAGTGAGCCAGGAATGTTCAATTTTTTGTGTCTGTCCGTCATGTTCATCTGCTCGGTCAGCACCGTGGTGTTTAATGGGAATCCTTTGCTGCGTTTTGATGGCTACTACATTCTGATGGATATTCTGGAGATCCCCAATCTTAGGCAGAAAGCCACCGAGATACTTAAGCGATGGTTCCAGAAAAACTGCTTAGGCTTAGAGTTGCAAGAAAACCCATTTCTGCCGCAGCGAAGCAAAGGCTGGTTTGCGCTCTACACGGTGGCGTCGGTCATCTACCGCTGGGTGGTTGTGTATTCGATTATGATATTCTTGATTAAGGTTCTTGAGCCTTACGGGTTACAGGCCTTGGGCCGCATCGTGGCCTTTACCGGTTTGGTTGGCATGGTGGTCAAACCTGCATGGGACATCATCAAATTCTTTAGAATTCCTGGGAAGGCCAGCAAAATGAAACGCAAGAACATGACGATCTCGCTGGCTGTTGCCGGCTTGATTCTAGCCCTGAGCGTATGGTTGCCATTGCCATATCATGTCCGCTGTGCAGCCGAGATCCAGCCTCAGGATAGCCAGCAAGTATTTGCGATGGTGCCTGGGCGCTTGGTCCAGTTTTACAAGCGTCCAGGTGACGCAGTTCAAGCCGGCGACGTGATCGCACAATTGGACAACGTCGAAGAGCGCACTCAGTTGGCTCAGTACCAGGGTGAGTTGAACGAGGCAAAGGTTAAACTAGATGTGCTGAAGGATCGGCCGCGACTTGAGGATGCTCGATCCCAGTTGGAGATTCAGCTCGATAAAGTTCGATCCCGAGAGGCATTGGTCAAAGAGGTCAGTGATCGTATCGCTCAGCTTACTGTCACGGCCAAAGAAAGTGGAGTCATTTACGCACCGCCACCCAAGGCGATTCCGAAACAGTTGGATGAAGAGGAGCAACTGCCAAGTTGGAGCGACAATCCGTTTGATGCCAAAAACCAAGATGCGTTCTTCGCGGAATCTGATCTGCTGTGCTTGATTGGACAACCCAACCGTTGGGAAGCCATGTTGGTCATCGATCAGCACGATATCGATCTAGTTAATGAAAATCATGAAGTGGAGATACTGCTGGAAGCTGATCGTTCTAATTCGATCGCTGGCAGAATAGCCAAAATATCAGAGATGGACATGAAAGAGGCACCAGAAAACATTGCACTGCAATCCGGCGGTGCGCTGGATACCGAGATGACTGCGTCAGGCCGACTGAAACCGATCAGCACTTCTTATCAAGCGCGTGTTCCCTTGGAGGAAGTGAATACGACGCTTCGTATTGGATATCGAGGTCAGGCGAGAATTTACGTTGGCTGGAAATCGTTGGGCTGGCGAGCCTATCGATTCTTCGCTCGCACCTTTCGATTGGAGATCTAGCGATCTCTGGCAAACAAAGTTACAATGTGCATCAAAGTTGATGTGCTGATTTTAGTGAGTGTTCCTTAAGGAGTTTAGTAGAAGATGTCTAAAGCAGAGAATTCATCGATTACCCCACCGGCCGCTGATCCGGTTGCCCAGCAGCAACAAGCTCAGCCTGTTCAAGTGAACGTGGACGATTCACACGTTTCGGCAAGTTATGCCAATTTTTGCCGAGTCACCGGTTCACCTGAAGAATTGAT
Organism: Aureliella sp.; assembly: GCA_036804625.1. Taxonomy (GTDB): domain Bacteria; phylum Planctomycetota; class Planctomycetia; order Pirellulales; family Pirellulaceae; genus Aureliella. The sequence continues at coordinate 4,728 of DAIRSD010000126.1, forward strand.
CATTGACTTTGGCTTGAATCCACAGCCAGTTGGCGTGCCTAAGGATCCTATTCAGGTTAGCCAGCGAGTCGTTTTGAACTTCTATACAGCCAAGCGGCTTCTCGCTGCACTACAAATGTCGATTCAGCGCCACGAGGCCGTCTTTGGCGTGTTGGAAACCGATATTCAGAAGCGACTGAGAATCCAACAGCCCAGCTAGTCGTGGAACTGGATCAAGAAGTTCTTGCGGCCAATTAAAGTTGCGCCATAACCCGTAGTTCATCGCTTGGTTCGAACTGAGCTTTGCCTACGGGTTTGTAATGATGGTTCTGGTCTTTATAAGAGGTTTCTTGTAACCGATTCGGTGTTTTTCGGATGTGAAATAGGTGTTGACCTACGGAGCGGTCAGCGAAATTGTCGCGGATCGCTCCGCGATCCGGTGACATGTATCTTCCCTCACTCAACCAGACCATCCCAACGGACCAAACAAAAATTCATAGCCAGGCAAGCCTACGGCAGGTAGTCTGTGTAGCGTTTTGCTTGATTCTAGGTGCTGATGGAAGATGCCAGCAGCCCATACGGGAATCAGTCGACATCCAGCCATATTCCGGCAACCAGATGGCTCAGATGTTCGCGCAGTTAACTCGCAACGCGCGATGGCGCCTAATCCATGAGCGGCCACTTTCTTTTCCAACTTTCCATCCTCAAGGGCTGACGCGCGCTGATGGAAAATATTTTTTGTCGACAGTACAGGTCAACCGCAAGTCGTCCATCGGTCCAAATAGTGACGGCTCCGAAACCCACAATGCATTGCCAGGCAAAGGGCATCTGATTGTCTTCGACGAAAATGGAGATCAACTGCAAAGCATCCGATTGGGAGAGTCCGCACTGTTTCATCCTGGAGGCATTGACAGGGACGATCAGTATATCTGGGTCCCGGTAGCCGAATATCGCCCAGATAGTCGTACAATCATCTATCGAGTCAAGATTGACGATTTGCAAGCCGAAGTGGTTCTGCGGCTGGATGATCATATAGGAGCGGTCATCCGCGACAGCCTGCAACAGCGGTTGATCGGATTCAGTTGGGGTGCGCGGAGGATCTATATTTGGCCATTGGATGACAGGCGAAAAGTGATCACTGAATCAGAGCAGGCCACGGTATCACCAGTTGCAAATCCTCAGCATTTTATCGACTATCAAGATTGCCAGTCTATCGGCGATGGTTTAGCATTGTGTTCTGGGTTGGCCAATTACAACCTGGGAAACAAGCAAGGTCGCATTGGATTGGGAGGGATCGATCTATGGGACTTACGTCAAATGCGCCCCGTACACTTGCTACCAGTTGCGTTACAGACGGATCGGCTTTTGCAACGATCCATGACACAAAGCCCGTTCTTTGCAGAAATTTGCGATGGAAATTTGCGGTTTCATTTTATTCCACAGGATGACACCTCGATTCACTATGTCTACGAGGTTCAGCAACGCTAGTATGGCGAATTGCGTTATGCCTTAACCCCAACGCTGTGAAGCGTTATTGGCCATTGAATTGAGGAGTTTTGGGAAGTAGTAGATATCGCCAGAGTTCCCGTATTCAACGAAAAATGAATCTCTTAAAAGCCGATCTCTGGCGAGGTCCACTGCATAATCCTTTGCAGCGATGCCCAGTTAGCTGCTGACGCTATCTAGTGCAGTTCGGGCGTAAGTGACGATTTGATCAGACGTTATTTTGAAGTGCTTGTACAAGGTACTCGCTGGTCCCGATGCACCAAAGCCGGACATACCGACAAAGTAACCTTCGGTGCCAAGATACTTGTCCCAGCTTTGTCGCAGCCCGGCTTCGCAGGCGATTCGAAGCTGACATTGTCGCGGCAAGACGCTCTCTCGATAGTCGGCAGATTGCTGATCGAACAATTCTTGGCATGGCATACTGACCACTCGAACTGCAACTCCAGCACCTACAAGTTCTTCGGCGGCTTTAACGCAGACAGATAGTTCCGTACCGGTCCCAATTAAAATGCAGTCGGGAGTTCCATCACAATCCTGCAAGACATAGCCGCCTTGATGAACGCCTTTGGCACTTGCATAACGCGATCGGTCCAGGGTTGGCACATTTTGTCTAGACAAGACCAGTGCAACGGGGTGGTCGCTGATCTGCATGATGGCTCGGTAGCTTTCCAAGACTTCGTTCGCATCGCCTGGACGGAAAACATACAAGCCAGGAATTGCCCGACATGCTGCCAAGTGCTCGACCGGTTGGTGCGTCGGGCCATCCTCGCCGACGCCAATCGAATCATGGGTAAGCACATACAGAACCGGTTGGTGCATCAAGCTGCTAAGCCGCATGCTGGGACGCAGGTAGTCGGTGAAGACGAAAAAGGTGGCACCAAATGGGCGAAGTCCACTAAGCGAAAGGCCGTTTAGTGCAGCTGCCATGCCATGTTCGCGGATGCCAAAGCGGAAGTTGCGACCCTGATAGCAGGAGCTGCTGAAATCTTGTTGGCCGTCGAGCAATGTCATAGTGCTTGGGGCCAAATCGGCAGAGCCACCCAGGAACCAAGGCACCTGCGGAGCCAACATGTTAAGCACCTTGCCGCCGCTGACTCGCGTTGCCAACCCTTTATCGTCAGCCGGAAACTCTTTCAGAGCTTTGTCCCAACCTTCAGGTAACCTGCCGGACCATATGCAATCCAACTGGGATGCTTGTTCTGGATGATCTTTTTGGTACTGACCCCAAAGCATTTGCCACTTCTGGTAGCTGCCTGCGCCGCGCTGGCCGACCGCCTTTTCAAAATGCTGAACCACTTCATTGGGCACTCGGAATTTTTCATCTGGCCAGCCGTAAAATGTCTTGGTCAATCGAATTTCATCGTCACCCAGCGGGGAACCGTGAGCGGCATGTGAATTAGCTTTGTTTGGCGATCCATAGCCAATCACACTTCGCACGATGATCAGCGTTGGCTTATCGGAAGTCTGGTTGAACTGCTGAAGCGCGCTGGACAATGCGGTTAAGTCATTTGCATCGGCAACTCGCAACACATTCCAGCCCAGGCCGATAAAGCGCTGCTGGACATCTTCGCTGAAAGCTAGGTGTGTTTCACCTTCGATTGTGATCTTGTTGTCGTCGTAGATCCAGCACAAATTGGATAGCTTTAGGTGCCCGGCCAGCGAAGCCGCTTCGTACGAGACGCCTTCCATCAAGTCGCCATCGCCACACAGCGCGTAGACGTTGTAGTCGAATAGAGTCAAGCCCGGTCGATTGTAGTTTGCTGCCAGCCAGCGGCCAGCCATAGCCATACCCACGCTATTGGCTACGCCTTGCCCCAGTGGTCCTGTTGTCGTTTCGATCCCTGCCGCCTCTGCGAATTCTGGGTGACCAGCACAAGGGCTGTGAAGTTGTCGAAACTGCTTGATGTTGTCCAAGGTGATGCTGGGCCTAGCCAAGACTTTGCCCTGCTTGTCGACGGCCCGGACTCCGGCTAGATGCAGCAAACTGTAAAGCAGCATCGAAGCATGCCCACAACTGAGTACAAAACGATCGCGGTTGGGCCAGTGGGGATGGGCCGGATCGTAGCGCAAGGCGGTAGTCCAAAGCTGGAAAGCCACCGGTGCCAATGCCATTGGCGTACCGGGATGTCCGCTGGCTGCAGCCTGGACAGCATCCATGCTCAAAGTTCGAATCGTATCGATGGCTAGTTTTTCAATGCTGGCAGTCGAATTGCTCATTGGGACATCCTTAAAAGTCAGTTGCTTAGCCGACACAGCCACCTGTCTTGCTTGGATTCAGTAGTCTGTGCGGCGGAACCATTACCACTCTTGGGTGGTCGGGTTCCCCCGATGATCTGTGGGTGGCACACCAAGAATCAGGGAGATTCACACTATTGTTAGGCAGCGAAGATACCCCGAAAGCAAAATTCCTGCAATTGAGATCTTTGCCTGAAAGGTCTTGCGCCCATGGAAAACGGGCTGAAAGCGGGCAGGCTTAGATAAGTTGCCTGCGACAGTTTTTATGCCTAGTCGCAGGACCGAGCATGGGTTATGATTTCAGGCTTTCCCTAGCGTAGAAAAATACTAGCCCTTGGACCAGCCCAGCCGAGTAAATGTAGTGATTTTAGGAGTAAGATAAGCATGGTTCCAGCCGATATTCGCAACGAAATTTTGGACATTCTCAGCGAGATTGCTCCGGATGAAGACCTAAGCAATCTGAGTGATGATGTCTCGTTTCGCGAGCAATTGGAGCTGGATAGCATGGATTTTTTGGACATCGTCATGGAGTTGCGCAAGCGACACCGCATCCAGATTCCCGAGGAAGACTACCCGCAGCTTGCCAGCATGGCCAGCACGGTGCGTTACCTGGAACCCAAAATGGCAGAAATCTAGCAGTTAGCCCCTCAGTCGCTGAAACCGGGGGTGAGCCTTGTTGCTATCAGGCGAGCGACTCTGTACGGACTACAAGTAAGCTACCGTTGGCGTAAGTTGGGAGCTTTGCACTGTGGCTACCGTCGCCAGACGGTGGGGAATCTCTTTCACCCACCGTCTGGTGATGGTAGCTACAGGGTGTATTCGCTTCAGTCGCTCGCCGGATGTGGGGCAATGCGCTGTGAAATTAGATTAGAACCACGACGGCAGGTGAGGCTCCGGTGTACGATACGATCATCATTGGCGCGGGCATGTCAGGTTTGGCCGCCGGGATTCGGCTGGCACATTATGATCAGAAGGTCTGTATCCTAGAGAAGCACTGGACGATTGGGGGTTTGAACGGATTCTATCGGCAGGGTGGCCGCAATTACGATGTTGGCCTGCATGCGGTCACCAACTTCACTCCGGCAGGGACCAAGAAGGGGCCACTAGCGCGACTGCTTCGACAACTGAGGTTTCGCTGGGAGGATTTTGAACTGGCACCGCAGGTGGGTTCCGCTATCGCTTTTCCAGACGTGCGATTGGGCTTTACCAACGACATCGATTTTCTGCGAAATGAGATTGCTCGTGCCTTTCCAGGGGAGCGCGATAACTTCGAGCGACTGCTGAATCAATTGGTCGATTACGATGACTTGAACCAAGATAATTTTGGCGGATCGGCGCGCGAGTTTCTTGCGAGTTGCCTGAGCGAGCCACTGCTGCAGGAGATGTTACTGTGTCCCCTGATGTGGTACGGTAACGCGCGTGAAGACGATATGGACTTTGGACAATTCTGTATCATGTTCCGCAGTATTTTTCTTGAGGGGTTCGCTCGACCGTTTACGGGCGTCAGACTGATTTTAAAACATTTGGTGCGTCGTTTTCGCGCTCTGGGTGGTGAATTAAAACTTCGCAGTTCTGTTTCGTCGATCAAAACGGATGGTGACCGTGCGGTAGGCGTTCAGTTGGAAGACGGACAAGTGCTGGAAGCCAGACGCATTTTATCCAGTGCGGGTGTGATCGAAACACAGCGATTGTGCGACGATCTGACTCAAGAAACTCCACTGCAGCCCGCCGGTCAGCTTACATTTATCGAGTCCGTTTCGATACTGGACAAACAGCCCAAAGAGGTCGGTTTTGGAGAGACCATCGTCTTTTATAACGACAGCCCTCAGTTCCATTGGCGGCATCCCGACAGTCAGCTTTGCGACACTCGTACCGGAGTGATCTGTAGCCCTAACAATTATCAGTACTCAAGCGACCTAGGCAATTTACAGGACGGTGTCATTCGATTGACGACCATTGCCAACTATCAGGCGTGGACAAACTTGGAACCTGACGAGTACCTGCGGCAAAAAATGTGGTGGTACGATCGCAGCGTGGCCTCGGCGGTTCGATTCATACCCGATTTTCGACGTCATGTCATCGACACAGACGTTTTTACCCCCAAGACCATAAGGCGATTCACATCACACGATAACGGTGCCGTGTATGGGGCACCGGACAAGAAACTGGACGGCACCACCCACTTGAGAAATCTTTTTCTTTGTGGCACTGATCAAGGTTTTGTCGGGATCATCGGTGCCATCGTCAGTGGTATCTCCATGGCTAACCAACACTGCCTGCGAGAGAACTGATTAAGCGCTTTGGATGCCTGCCTCCTGTATGGCTTTGAGCATGTTCTGCATGCTCTCTGCGGCGATCGCTTCGACACCTGGAGTGTAGTCAAAGACTTCGACGCTGACCCATCCTTGATAGCTAATTTCTTGAAGAGCAGCAAAGATTGGGGTGAACGGGACTTGCCCCATGCCAGGTCCTAACAAGTTTGGACCGTTTGCGTGAAAGTGATGTAACCATGAGGCGTTGTTGCGAATCACGTCTGCGATCGGCTTCCCTTCGCTGCTCATGGCTATTTCGTCCAGATGCAAGCGCTCCCATGGAGAGTCCATTTGCTC
>DAIRSD010000127.1:0-11016 GCA_036804625.1 Aureliella sp.
CCAGCCAGCGATCGGCAGGTGGAAGTTGTTGGTGGAGGCCCACTGTGCGAATCAGGAGACATCTTTACTCAAGAAGAGGGTGGCTTTGTTAGTCGGCGCAGTCTGCCTGTAGCTCAAGTAGGTGATCTGCTGGTCTTGGAAGTTGCTGGAGCATACGGGTTTGCCATGTCTAGCAACTACAACAGTCGCTTTCGAGCTTGCGAAGTATTGTTGGAAGAGGGGCAAGCAAAGCAGATTCGTCGCCGAGAAAGCCTGGATGAGTTGCTTGAGCTGGAAAGCATTCCGGCTATCGGAAATTGAATCTATTTCGGAAATAAACTGACACTCAAAGTGACTTGGTTGTTTAAATCAGGTCTTACATTTCCATAGCCACAGTCGTCGATTTTTTCAAATGGGTAGTGGATCCCAGTCATGCCTCAAATTCTTATTCCCGCCATTTTACGTGCTCAGGCAGATGGTCAGTCGGTGGTCAACTGCTCAGGCCAAACGGTTGGGGAGCTGTTGACTCACTTACTCCAGCAATACCCGGCTTTGTTACCCGGTTTGATGAACGATTCTCAGCAGTTACATTCGTTTCTTAATCTGTTTGTTGATGGCCGAAATATTCGAGACCTAGATCAACTGAAAACCTTAGTCGCCGAGCATCAAACAATCTTAATAGTACCAGCGCTAGCAGGTGGATAAAAATGAGTGGTCGAAGGTTAACTTGGTTATTTCTGTTCTTATTAGTTCCCGGAACGTCATGGTCGCAGATCGAAAGGTACCCTGCACATCCCGATTCACTGGTTAAAGAGGGTGTGCCGCAGGGGCAAGTTCATGAGTTTGAATGGACAAGCCAGATTTTCCCTGGAACCAAACGCCGCTATTCGGTCTACGTGCCAGCACAATACGACCAATCTGAACCTGCCGCCGTGATGGTGTTCCAGGACGGTCACGCTTATGTGAATCCTGAAGGAGACTTTCGAGCGGGTGTGGTGATGGATAACTTGATTCATGCAGGACAAATGCCGGTGACGATCGGAATTTTTATTGACCCAGGTCACGATGGACAGTTGCCGCCCAAGCGTGGTTGGACTCCAACGCCTAACAATCGCAGTTTTGAATACGACACGCTGTCAGACCAATATGCGAGATTTCTGCTAGAGGAGATTTTGCCGGAAGTGGGTTCACACTATCGGTTGACCGAAGATGCACAAATGCGAGCCATAGCAGGGATGAGTTCCGGAGGAATATGCGCATGGACCGTGGCCTGGCAACGGCCCGACAAATTCACTAAAGTGATGAGTCACATTGGTAGCTTTGTGGATATCCGTGGAGGCGACAAGTACCCTTCGATGGTCCGCAAGACTGAGAAGAAGCCGATACGAGTCTTCTTACAAGATGGAAGTGGTGATTTGGACAACTCGCATGGAAACTGGCCGCTGGCAAACCAACAGATGGCTAAAGCGCTGGCCTTCAAGGGATATGACTTCGACTTTGTCTATGGCGAAGGTAAACATAACGGGCGACACGGCGGTTCGATATTCCCCGATTCGATGCGCTGGTTATGGCGCACTGGTGAGTCAGCTTCGAACTAGAATACTTCGATACTTTTGATCGAGGCTTTACCAAGGCGTTGTGCTACGCCCAGGCAGCGCTCGGCTGATGCGATGAATTCTTCTGGATCAAGGCTGGCACTTGGCGACGTTGCACTGGCGATACCAACGTGGAATCTGGCAGGAATGTTGACTTGACTTAAATCACCATTGCCATGGGTCTTTTTGCCAGTTAATGCTTCGACTAATCCGTCACGTAATATTTTCGCCATTTCATTACGGTCGTTGTCCAGTACGATCAGTACCAGTTGTTGATCACGAGTCAAAAAGGCTAAAGGTTCATGGATCGTGGGCTGCTCGGAAAGCCAATTGACCAGGCGCTGCTGCCATTGACACAAACCACCTTCATGAGTTGCTGTCAGTGACTGAGATTCACTGTCCGAGTCGGCCACGACCGAAACCATCGACAGGCAAACACTGCGTTCTTCACTGCGTCCAATAGCAATCTGCCTACGTGTGACACTTACAAAAGTCGAATCTTTGGAGTTGGTGATTTCACCGATCAGCACTTTAGGAACGATTACAGGCGTGGCGACCATCGATAGGGGTTGCTGCGGCTCGGATTTCTCAGACCGTGTAGCATCTGGCAGCTTCAGGAATCGTGGATTCGTTTCGTATTCTAGTTCGGAATTGACCGCCGATTCGATCGATTCCAAAGCGTTAAGCCCGACGCTAGGTTCATTCTTGGATTCACCTTTCGTGTCAGCAGCCAGCCCCTGCCGGGGATCGATCTTGGAATCGAACCGCACAGCATCGGCGGATGTTACAGCTTTCTTGGCTGAAGGCGAGTTTCGCGTGTTTTTCGACAGCAGTCCGGCAAGCGCATGCCAGTGTTCACAAATCTTCCCCCATGGTACTGGCGTGTCCAGCCAGCAACGCGGCAGCATCAGATTAGGTTTGGAAGAAATCAATTCGTTGGATAATGTCCAAAGAAGCTGCGGACCAGCCCAGTCCGGGGTTTGAAAGGTGGCTGAAGTCTTGTCGCCAGCGCTGTATTTGGTAAGCGTCTGAGTGCGGCTGTGATCGAAACCCGCTTTGGATCGGCTGAATCCCGGTAGAGCGGTAGCAATCAAGTAATCCAATCGATTTAGATCTAACTTCAGTTGTAGCCCTAACGATTGGTGTGGAGAAACCTGAGCGGTTACGTTCAGGTCCAAAAATTCCTGCAAATCTAGGCACTCCAACAGTCCGATCAAAGTTAGAGATTCTCCTAGTCGTCGACGAGTTTGTGTCAGTCCCTCGTGAAGTCGACCGGTTGCCAACGAGCGGTATAGCGGCAGTAGACTGGCGGCTAAAAGCTGGGATAGTTGACTAAAGCCGTGCGACTGAAGCGGATCAAAAAGATATTGGCTAATGGACGCAAGCCAAGTACCAGCGCTGGCATGTTCGCGATGACTGCTGTGACCATCGGTGCGCAGAGGCTTCAGGATCGATTCAATGGACGCAAGTATTTCAGGCGATGGTGCTATTGGCGGCACACCGGTTGTTTTAGCGTCGGAGAGCCAATGCCAGTATGCATGCGGTATGCGGCTGGTGCGGATAATACGACAAGCCAGCGCTGCATGGCTTTCAAGGGTTTCAACCGGGGTAGTCAGATCGGTCATGGTGAAAATCTAGGCGATTGGCTACAAAACATGTCTCGTTTGCAAACTGTAAGGCATACCAAGGGTAGCTTACGATACAGTGATCAGCTTTCTGCGGCGTGTTGCGATTGACCTTTCCCTGGACTAAGTGACAATCATGCCGTTTGTAGGGCCTTTTCTGAGTCGATGAGGTAGATGTGAGCGATTTTGCGGTCATCTTGGCAGCAGCCGGCCAGAGTAGCCGGTACGGCGATCCGTTCCAAAAGAAGGTGTTTGCTTCACTGGGTGGCAAACCGATGTGGATGTATTCGGCAGAGCTTTTTTCCAGCCGTCCTGACGTAGGGCAGTTGATTTTGGTGATCGCCGCAGAAGATCGCGAGTTGTTTAACGATAAATTCGCAGGTCACGCTGCCATGCTAGGAATTGAAACCGTAGTTGGCGGACAACAGCGATCCGATAGTGTGCGTAATGCCCTGGCTGCCGTCAAAACAAGCTGTCGATGGGTGGCCGTGCATGATGCGGCACGGCCCTGTGTGCCAAGTGCTTTTGTAGATTCCGTTTTTGCCACTGCTCGCCAAACACGGGCAGCTATTTTGGCGATCGCCTGCCATAGCACAGTCAAAAGAGTTGACGCTAGACTACAAATTCAAGATACAGTCCCGCGCAGCGGTTTGTGGCTAGCACAAACTCCGCAGTGTTTTGAAACTGAGTTATTGCGACAGTGCTACAACGAACACCCCAATCCCAGCGCGGCAACCGACGAATCCAGTTTGATAGAAGCCTGTGGGCATCCAGTGAGCGTTGTAGAGGGTAGTCCACTGAATATCAAGGTAACCACCAAGAGCGACCTAAAGTTTGCTGAACTAGCTCTCAAGTCGCTTCCGCGAAACGCCGCATTCCCTTTTTAGATTTTAGATAGAATTAGCATGGCAACCACCCACATACTTGATGAGCTTGCTTGGCGAAAACTAATTCACCAAAGTGCTGGTGAAGCACAATTGCGAGAGCACTTATCGCAGCCACGTATAGTTTACGCGGGATTTGATCCCACCGCGCCCAGTTTGCATTGTGGGAGCCTTTTGCCGCTGATGATGTTGCGTAGGTTTCAGCGAGCCGGTCATACGCCGATCGCACTGGTAGGTGGTGCCACTGGAATGATCGGTGATCCCAGCGGCAAAAGCGAAGAGCGAAACCTACTGTCGGCAGATGCACTTGCCGAGAACGTAGCCGGAATGCAGCAGCAGATGCAGCGTTTTTTGGATTTCAGTGGTACTAATCCGGCGCGACTGGTCAATAATTTGGATTGGATGCAAGGTTGGTCTTACATACAGTTCCTGCGAGATGTCGGGAAGAACTTTCCTGTCAACGTGATGCTAGCCAAAGACAGCGTCAAAAGTCGTTTGGAACGGGACGATGGCGGTCTGAGCTACACCGAGTTCAGCTACATGTTATTGCAGGCCTACGACTTTGTTTACCTGAGCCGCAGCCATCAGTGTACGGTCCAGATCGGAGGCAGCGATCAATGGGGAAACATTACCGCTGGAATTGATCTGGCCAGACGCATGCACGGTTCCCAGCTCTTTGCCCTGACTTGTCCATTGCTGTTGACCAGCGATGGTCGAAAGATGGGCAAGACAGAAAGCGGGGCTATCTGGCTGGATGCGTCGCGAACCAGTCCCTATGCGTTCTATCAGTATTGGTTCAACGTTTCTGACGCGGACGTTTTGTTGTGCTTAAGATTTTTGACCGAGATCGACGAAAGCGAATATGGCGTGCTTGAAAGGGCGGTTAGCGAAGACCCTGGGGGGCGTGCGGCTCAGCGCCGATTGGCAGGCTGGCTGACAGAGTTTGTTCATGGCAGCACTGGCTTGCAGTCGGCTATTCGCGCGACCGAGTATCTATTTGGTGCGGAGATATCGGACCTAAGCGATCAACAACTCTTAGAGATCTTTCATGATGTACCCAGCGGCACGGTGACCAGGGATGAACTGTCTGCTGGGCTACCGATCATCGACGCGGCGGTTCGAGTGGGCTTGTGCAAGAGCAAGAGTGAATCGCGCCGCAGTCTGGAGCAGGGCGGAGTCTATGTGAACAATCGCCGTATCGACTCGATAGACAGGCTCCTGACCACAGCCGACCTAGCCAGTCAGTCGGCCATGGTCATTCGCGTAGGCAAGAAACGCTCTGCCGTGCTCAAGTTGCAGGACTAGTGCATGAGCGGGGACACACAACTTGCAATTACTCAGCCCCACTAGATATTGGCAAGCCAAATTCCGCCAAGCCCCCTAGATTACCTAAGATTTAGTCGAAAGCACTTTGCCCCACTAAAGATGTGTGTCCCCAGGCCTCCATCCACTAAAGATGTGTGTCCCCAGGCCTCCATCCATGACAGTGCTTTTCTTCGCTATGGATCGCTCTTCACACGTTCGAACCATTCAAAGAAATCAAAGGAATCATCCCATGTGAATCTTTCATTATTGTGAACCCATCGACACCAGACTACACCCGGGCTGCTACATGCGCCGTTTAGTACAATCGCCTGAGCTCCAACCTCGGGGGAGAAGCGGGGACAGACAACCTGCAATTACTCAGCAATTACTCAACACCCCCTCGATAGTGGCAAGTTGAAGTCCGCCAAGTCTCCCTAGATTGCCTAGGATTCAGTCGAAAGCACTTTGCTTCCATGAAGGATGTGTGTCCCCCAGCCTTGCTTTTGAAGGATGTGTGTCCCCCGGACTTGCTCCCATGAAGGGTGTGTGTCAGCCGGCCTTGCTCATAGTTCTTTGTCTTCTATGACACATGAGAACTTATCGCGCGAAATTTTGAATTCTGTTGAGTTTACAACTGATGTGGGCTGGCCAGGGCGCAGGCGTGCGTATCGGTGCGAACTTTTTGACTGGCGAAGTATTTCAGGCTCTACAGATTAAGTGTAGAGGATTGCCGCATTGCGAATGAGCGACCGATTCTTCAGGGTAGAGATTTTTTAACTGTTAGACGATGCCGCGCTGGACTAACCACTGAACCACTTCACTTGCCAGGTCATCGGCTGGACGATGGCCAGCATGCAGGTGGATTTCAGGATTCTCAGGAGCTTCGTAGGGATCGCTGATACCAGTGAAACTGCCTATTTTTCCTTCGCGAGCCAGCTTGTATAAGCCTTTGGGATCACGCGATTCGCAAATTTCTAGTGGTGTGTCGACAAAGACTTCGACAAAGTCGCCGGGCTGTCCGTGCTGCTCGACCCAGTTTCTGACTCGCTGCCGGTCGATTCGATAGGGACTTACAAATGCGGTTAACGTCACAACGGCAGCCGAAACAAACAACTGAGCCACCGAACCGATCCGCCGAATGTTCTCTTCGCGATCCGCCGGTCCAAAGCCCAAGCCAAAGCGTTTAGCAAATTCACCGCCATGAGTTGGTTCTAAGAGGTTAGCACTGGCACATAGTCCATGACGGATGTTGTCGCCGTCCAAAAGAAAAGTATGTACGCCGCGCTGATGCAACTGAACATCTACCAGATTGGCAATAGTGCTTTTTCCTGATCCACTCAGACCAGTAAACCAGACGACGCAGCCGCGATGGCCAGCCAATTTTTCGCGGCTAGTTCGTTGGACGCTGTGTTGGTGCCAAACTACTTTTGGGTCTTCTGCAGACATCTCTTGTTGGTGCTCGATTCAAGGCGTGTTGGCTGGTTTTCGAAGACGACCGTTGAAGCAGTCGGTGCGAACCACTATGCCTTTCTTCGGGCAGCAGTTCAACCCCAAATGCAATTTGGTCCATCAGGCTACGCGATGGTTGAAGAATTTGTTGTGGGATCGCCAAAAGTTGCCCAGTCGGCAGGCAGGTTCATCGATTCGGGTTCGGATTGGCTTAAATCGTCTAATAGCAGTCGAACGGCTCTGGCTAAAGTCTGCACCGGCAGGCAAGAGAGAGTATTCGTGTTTTGCACAACCTGGTGTGTGGTCAATGGCAAGTGAATAAAGCCACCGTGTGGACACTTAGTCTAGCTGTGTCCGTAATGAAGACTTAGATACATGGTTGCGTTGCACAGAAAAGTCCCCGCGTGATAGGACACACAGGCCGGAATGTCTTGTTGGCGAAGCATGTCAGCCCAGCGTCCCATGGGCAACTGGGTGCGATAGGCTAGGGGGCCATCTTGAACGATCACCCCCAACTCCTGACCGTCATTTTCAACACGTCCTGCGAAGTTGATGGCCAACATCTCCAGCTTGATATTGGGGCTGCCCGGGCTTTGTCCTAAATGCAAAACCGTGTCAAAGCCCATTTGTAAGTCTTGATACAACCGCTCGCGCAAGCTTGGCAGATCCACTGGATATCGTCGCGTGACCAAGTCCCCCTGGTGCAATCTGTCTTTCAGCAGTTCAATAAGCGTCAGCCAGCTAGAGTTTTCGCTCCACTGTTCGTAAGCTTCAAATGCGGTAAGCAGAATGCGCACGCAGGCAAGCCCAATCAGTTTTGACAAATCGGATGCTGGCTTCCAAGCCGCAGTGATCACCCTCTCCTGAGAGGATTTAATTTCCTAAAGTTTAGTATCAAATCGACATAAAATCCACGGCGACAACCTAGCCTTTCGAAAAATGAGCGGAAGTTGGTGGGCATGTCTTAGTGGTCATGGCCGCCTGCAGCTACTATACTACTGACTTGTTTGTACCAGATACCAAGTCTATGGGATTCCAGTTATGAAGGTTCAATTACTAGTTCAACTGCTACTGATCTTTGTTCTGCAAGTCGGAGTCATAACCGCACAGGACGCACTTTTTCCCGATGCCGGTTTGGAAGCTGCCGTTCGAGCGCAAGTGTTTGCCAAGCGGAACAACCAGGAGCCGCTCACCAAAGAAGATGTGGCCAAGATATCTCAAGTTGAAGCTATGGGTCGAAAAATCGGCAATCTGGCCGGTTTGGAGCATTGTGTGGCCGTTCAGATGCTGGATTTGGGTAACAACGAAATCACCGATCTGGCACCCCTGGCTGGTTTGAAGTTACTGCAGTCTTTGACACTTAAGAACAATAAAATTCAATCGATCGAACCACTGAAAGATTTGGAGCGAATGCAGTTGTTGGATCTATCAGATAACCAAGTCAAGGATCTTGCTGCGCTCGCCAAAATGACCAATTTGCGGACGCTGTATCTATCCAACAATCAGATAGAACAGATTGGAGTCCTTTCCCAGTTGCCCAAGATATGGTCGCTTTATTTGAATGGTAATTCGGTCAGCGATTGGACGCCTATTGGTGAACTGAAATGGCTGAGTTCGCTTAATGTAGCCAAGTGCAACCTGACCGATTTGTCGTTCCTGAAACCGCTCAAGCGATTGTCCATGGTGATTCTAACCGACAACAAAATACAAGACGTAAACGCTTTGATCGAAATGTCCAAGACCGACGATTCCAGGCAGTTTGCGATTTTCTGGAAGCTTTATCTGCGTGGCAATCCGGTTGATCCGCAGTCTGAATCCATCGCGGAACTAAAGAAATTGGGGGCTCGAATCAGTTTTGAGTAGCCCCGATCAAGCCAATTTCCTTGAGCTGTTGATCGAATCAGCCGGAGTGCGTTAGCACCCGGTTTGGCCAGCGCAGGCGACACGAATAGTGAACGTCTGTGTCGGAAGCGCGAAACTGGACGGCGTAACACTCTGGTCCTGAGGCTATCGTAGAAACGCCAACACCGGCCAGCGGTGGTACAGCGGTGGCTCCGCCGATCAACTTGGGCGCGATGAACACTTCACATTGATCGATTTGCCTTAGATCAAAAAGGCTGCCAAGCAGTTGTCCGCCGCCTTCCGCTAGCAGGTTCGTGGCGCAATATTCTCGGACCAGAAACTGCAAGAGCTGTTGCAGGTTGTCCGGAGATTGGGGCGAGGGTGAGGGCTCGACTCGGCAGCCTGCGCGTCTTAGTGCCTGAACTCGATCTAAGTCGGCCAAGGGAGTTGTCCAAATCAACGTTGGGAATTGAGCAGCGGTTTGGACTAGACGACTGCTGACCGGTAACGACAACCGGGAATCGATCACTACTCGCAAAGCGGTTCGGCAAGGCGATTGATCAGCGGGAAGTCGAGCGGTTAACAAAGGATCGTCCGCTTGGGCAGTGCCTCGGCCAACCAAGATGGCATCTACTTGGCCTCGCAACCGATGAACCCATTGGCGGCTGGTTTCAGACGAGATCCATTGACTGTTTCCGGTAGAGCTGGCGATGCGTCCATCGAGAGACATGGCCCATTTGGCAATCACCCAGGGCAAGCCGGTAGCCAGTCGTTTAAAGTAGGGAGCGTTTAGTTGGAGAGCCGCTTCAGCTTCCACGCCAACATCAACTTGAATGCCGGCAGAGCGCAGCAAACTAATGCCTTTACCGCTGACTGCGGCAAAAGGATCTTGCGTGGCCACGACCACGCGACCGGCTCCGATATCCAGCAGAGCATCGGTGCAGGGCGGAGTCTTTCCGTGGTGGCAGCAGGGTTCCAGAGTCACATAGGCTGTGCAACCAGACAGTCGATTCTCATTTCCCAGCAACTTCGCCTGCTCAATGGCGACTCGTTCTGCGTGTGCTTCACCAAATCGTGCGTGAAATCCCGAGCCAATTAGCTTTCCTTGACTTACCAAGACGCAACCCACCGCTGGATTGGGTTCGACTCTGCCCACTCCAAGTTCGGCTAAGCGCAAAGCTTCCAGCATCCAGGCGCGATCATCTTGATGGAAGGCACTATCGGCCGCGCTATTCACTCCTGGACGCCTCCAACCGCAGTTTCTAGGTGCCAGGCAGCCATAGCTTGCTTTCCGATGGCGCGGAAGATGTTTCGCCTGGCAAAACTAAACTACCTGCCGCTTCACGGGCGCTAGCTCGCTGTGGTGCCGTTTGAAGGATTTTTTGCGCCAGCGAGGCCTCGGAATTGTTTGGCGCGCCTCGATCTTCTCGACGTGCCATCGATTCAAAGAAAGCCGCAAGCTCTGGATCGTTGGGGTACTTCCGATAGGCGTCCAATAATGATGTGCGTCCCTCGTCCTCTCGGCCTAAGACACCTAGGACGGCAGATCGGTTAAGCACCAACTGGCCAATTGGTTTGCCGGTGGCACCAAAAATTTCAATCAGTTCATTGATACATGCCAATTTGACTTCTAGATCCGGGTTCAGACTAATAAGGCTTGGCAGGGTAAAATACCGCGCGGACGATGACCGTTCGTTCGGTTGGCTTAACGACATGACACGCTGAGCAATTTCCAGTTGTAAGCGATGCGCACCTTTTCTATTGCATAGTTGTCCAAGAGAGATTAACTCGGCTTCATCAAGGATACTCAGATCGATCCTAAGCAGATCCACAAGGCTGGAAAGCTGAATATTCGACTTGTCGGTCTTTGGATGATTGATGGGCGCGAACCGTTTGAGACCTAGTCGTTGATAAATTTCCAAAATGTCTGTTTGGGGCACACAGATCGACTGACATCCTTCTAAGTGCCAAACAGTCGCAGTCAACAGGTCCAGCATCTGAGGGTCTTCAGCGGCTTGAAGCGCAGTCTTTCCTCCAAGAGCTTCCAGCGGCAAATTCAAAAATTCCTCCACCAACAAGTGGCCGCTGACTTCCAAGCTGACCCAGGGTTTGCCGTCCTCATAAAATCGGCTTCGGCTTAGGAAAGAAGAATAATCTTGAGGCATATCAGCAGCCCCGTCCAACTGTCGAGTGATATTCAGGATCGACTTGATTTTGTCCAGGAGCGGTCGGTTAGGGGCAAAGTCAGGAGCAACCAATAGCGCGCGAGCCGGCTAGTCTGTCTGTTAACCAAAGATAGCCAGTGAACCGGCATAACAGCTTAGCGTACCAGCCTCC
>DAIRSD010000128.1:0-10949 GCA_036804625.1 Aureliella sp.
GTTGCCTTGACCATGATTGTCTTTGGCACAATGACTCTATCTCTTGGCTCGGTAACTAAGTCTGCTGAGCCTACAGACTCTTCCGGTACAGCGCAGTTCGTTCCGCAACCGGCTGATCAGGCTCGCGTGCCTGAAGGGTTCAAGATCGAGAAAATCTTCGATGTTCCCAAGTCGATGGGCTCCTGGGTCGCTTTGACCACCGACGCCGCTGGAAGGCTGATTGCCAGCGACGAAAAGAACGAGGGCTTGTACCTGATCGCACCAGGCAACGGCGATCAGCCAACTCGAGTTCAAAAATTGCCAGTGGAACTCTCCGGAGCACAAGGGCTGTTGTGGGCCTTTGATTCGCTGTACGTCGTAATCAATCAAGGAGGCAAATCGGGTTTGTATCGCGCAACCGACAACAACGGCGATGGACTGGTCGACTCCAGCCAACTTTGCATGCCGTTGCAGGGCGGCGGCGAACATGGTCCACACGCCGTCATTTTATCTCCGGATGGAAAATCGCTTTATGTGGCAGCCGGAAACCATACTAAGTTGCCCGAGAAACTGGCTGGCAGCCGTATACCGCAGAACTGGCAAGAAGACTTGCTGTTGCCACGGCGATGGGATGCCAACGGTCATGCGGCTGGGATTTTGGCACCTGGTGGTTGGATATGCAATGTCGATCCGGATGGCAAGAACTGGACCGTTGTCAGCATGGGGAACCGTAATGAATATGACATAGCTTTTAACGCCGATGGTGAGTTGTTCAGTTACGATGCCGATATGGAGTGGGATTTTGGCAGCCCCTGGTATCGGCCAACGCGTGTGGTACACGCGACAAGCGGCAGTGAATTTGGATGGCGCAGCGGCACTGGAAAATGGCCTGAATACTATGCGGATTCCTTGCCTGCATCAGTCAATATCGGCCCTGGTTCACCCACAGGTATCGTGTTTGGATATGGTGCCAAGTTTCCAGAAAAATATCAGAAGGCTTTGTACATTCTCGACTGGACCTACAGCACGATCTACAGTGTTCAATTGACCCCCAACGGCTCCAGCTACCAAGGTAAGTTTGAAGATTTTGTGACGGGATCACCTCTGCCGGTAACCGATGCGGTGGTAGGTCAGGATGGAACTTTTTATTTCACGGCGGGCGGACGGGGGACACAGTCTTCTTTGTATCGAGTCAGCTATCAGGGCACAGAATCGACCCAGGCTGTTCAGGCCAGCAACCAAGACGGCAGCGAGCAAAGGCAACTGCGACATCGGCTGGAAAGCCTTCACCAAACATCGGCAACCGCTTGGTCTGGCGATCAGATGCAGACTATACTGAAGCACTTGGACGATTCAGATCGATTCATCCGCTACGCTGCTCGTATCGCTCTTGAGTTTCAACCGGTGGCAGGTTGGCGCGAGCAGGTGTTAAGCTTAGCGCAGCCGCGCGCACAGATTTATGGCTTGTTGGCGCTGGCGCGTCAGGGGCAAGCCGATGACCTAAACCCAATTGTCGATCGCTTGCTTGGATTAGCAGATCATGAATTGTCCGAGGAAGATACCTTGGCCGCCTTGCGTACTTTGCAAGTCGCCTTAGCGCGATTGGACGGGGATCGGCAGGCTTTGAGACCTGACCTGAAACAGCAGTTAATCGATGCGCTCCAGTCGGCCTATCCCGCTGAGTCACATTCTATTAACGCGGAAGTTGTTCAACTGCTGGTCTATTTAGAATCGCCTCTGGTCGTCAAGAAGACTTTAGATCTAATGCAGCGGTTAGGTGCTGAACCGGTGCCCGATTGGGGCTACCTGGTCAGTCGCAATGAAGGTTACGGTGGAACGGTGGGCAGTATGCTGGCTAATATGCCGCCAGTGCGTGGCATTCACTTTGCCTTTGTGCTTCGCAATGCCAAAGTAGGTTGGACGATTGAGGATCGGCGTCGTTATTTCGACTTCTTCATTCAGGCCGCCAAGCATCCCGGTGGAGCCAGCTACGGAAAATTCTTAGAGCAATTTCGTGAGGATGCTTTGCTGACCTGCACCGAAGCCGAAAAACTGGCTGTTGAAGATCTAGTCAATCACACACTGCTGGCTCCTCCCTTTGCAGCCACTCCACCACAAGGCCCAGGGCGCAAGTGGACCACGCCCGAAGCGGTTGCCGAACTAGGTCAGAAGCTAAGAAAACGAGACTTTGATAAAGGACGCAATTTGTATCATGCAACCGGCTGCGCCAAGTGCCACCGGTTGGCCGGTGAAGGTGGGGCCATCGGGCCGGATCTATCGACCGCAGGCAAAAAATTCTCATTTACCGATTTGGGCGATGCTATTGTCCAGCCCAATCGCGTTATTTCGGATCAGTACGGGTCTCATCAGGTAGTCACGGCCGACGGAGAAATTCTGGTAGGCCGCGCCGTGGAAATTGGCAACGAGCTTCACGTCTACCTCGCCGACGTCAACGCCAAGCCGGTAGTGCTGAACAAGCAAGACATCGAATCGATCACACCATCGAAGGTATCTCAGATGCCCGAAGGCCTGATCGACTCACTTAGCCCCGATGAACTGCGAGACCTAATCGCCTACATCACCACCGCCGGAGACCGCCGGGCAATCGAGTTCAAGCAGTAGACGCAAACCTGAGACAGAAGGTGTGCAATCGACTGAAATCTCGTATTATCTGGTCCTAATCGTAGCCGGTGCCGGACGAAGTCTAGGCCAGAATTGCTGTGCGATGGCTAGCGATCCAAATAGGATTGAGCCGAAGGCTAGATCGCTGAGCAGCGTCTTATCGAAGAATGGAATCGCCAAAGTGTAACATTCCACCAGGCCGCTTAGGGTCTTTGGGTAGAAGGACATGAAGTGACCAAAATTGGTGATCAAAAAGAAGGCTATCGAGCCAGCTAGACTGGCTGAGACCAGTCGCAGGGGCCTGAGTTGATTACCGGCCAATTGCCCCAACAGAACATAGACTGCGGTTGCTGCGTAAACATACAGCATCGTCGGATGGAAGCCGATGGCCCAGTCGGTCAGTAACATCACCACCAAAGGGACCGTGAAGGCTAGCCGTTTGTTAGAAAACGAGGCACCTGCAAATAGCGCTAACGCACCAACCGGGGCGAAATTAGGTAGGCTGGTCAGCAGCAGACGCCCGCCAATTCCGGCGATAACTAGAGCGGCTACAAAAAATGTTCGATCTTTAGTATCCATGGAATCAAATTCTCCATAGTAAAAAGGTGGCAAAGCGTTCCTCAGGGGCCTGAGATTCTATGCCAATCCACTCCAGAATTGAAGTCGAGTTCGGCGAGTTGGCCCGCCGAATTGTCGAATTCGGGTTTTCGGTCGCTAAAAAGCGATACTTCTCCCGGACCACCACCTCTAGGACAGCAGGTCAAGATGCTGTAACTTGAAGGCTCCGCTGGCCAACCAGCCGGTGGTAAACCGCAAAGGCTGATTTCTTGCACAAAGTAGTACGCGCACTGCGTGTGCCGTGGCACATGGCCCCTTGATTCACATTGAGGTGATTGGCCAGAAGTTTCGAAAAATTAGGGAATTTGTCGGAGCGGACGGCACTCGGAGTGTGCCTGTTACATGAAATCAACCAAGCCAAAACCGGGCGAAAAACTGGAATCTTCAACCCTAAACCACTTCTACTTGAGAGTCTAAATGTCTCAAATCCTTCGTTATTGCGCTCAAGGCGCTTACATCTCTGACACCGGGATTGACCCAACTGAGGTTTCCAACTTGGGGGACAAACTGGAACAGCTTCGAGATGAGGTGTGCCTTACCGACGTACAAATGCTTAGCGGCCAGCTGACCATACCCAAGTCTAAAGAGCCGCTTGACGCCGGGTTTTTCTTGCTACCTGAGAGACTGCTTTCCGATTACGAGGCGGATCGACAAAGCAGCGAACTGGCGCGAATTCTGGAAAAAACCACACAGTTGTTGGCTCAAGCGGAGCGGGAGGTCGCGCTAGGCAGCGGTGGATCCCACATGGGTGCGCGAGCGCTGATGGACGCTTGTTGCCAGCCCTACTTCAACGAATTGTCACGGGGTCAGCGCGGTAGTCGCCCGAGGATCTACTTCGAAGGCAACAACGTTGACAACGATGCTTCACAGGGGCTACTTCATCTTTTGGGTGCCGATCGCCACGTCACCTCAACGTCCATTGACGACAGTTGGGGGTTGGTGGTGATCAGCAAGAGCGGCGGAACTTTGGAAACGGCTGCCGCCTTTCGGCAATTCCTGGCAGCGCTAGAAGTCAGTTGCGGCAAGGATCATGGCAAACTTCGCGATCGACTGATTCCTGTGACGGGTGACAGCGGCAAACTGTACGATTTCGCAACTGAGCTGGGCTGCGATCAGATTTTCCCTGTGCCCGATGGAGTCGGTGGACGATTCTCCATTCTTTCAGCCGTAGGCCTAGTTCCAGCGGCGCTGATGGGAATCAACATCATGAAGTTGCTGGAAGGTGCTCGTGTGATGAACGAACACTTCCGCACCGCCAAGGCTTCCGAAAATATCGTACTTCAATACACGGCCGTCAATCATTTGATGGAAGTCAAGCGTGGTGCCAATGTCCGCTTGATGAGTGTTTGGAGCAAGGCACTGGAATCAGCCGGGATGTGGTACGATCAGTTGTTGGCCGAAAGCCTGGGCAAGCAGCAAATGGGAGCAATGCCGCTCACAACGGTCAACACTCGAGACCTGCATTCGCGGCATCAACAGCACCAGGAGGGACGCCGCGATAAAATGGTCAACAACGTGATCGTAGAAAACTATCGCTATGATCCTCTGCCAATCGGGGGACGGGCCACCGATCCAGATTGCCTGAATGATATTGCCAACAAGACCTTGCCGGATATCATGGCAGCGGCCATTGCCGGGACCAATCAGGCGCTGCGGGATGATGGACGGCCCACGGCAAATCTATACTTGCCACGTGTGGACGAGTACTTCATGGGGCAATTCTTTCAAATGCTAATGCTGGCCACTGTGGTCGAGGGCCGCTTGTTGGGACTGAATCCTTACGGCCAACCGGGGGTTGAAGCCTACAAGAAAAACATGAATCGAAACTTAGGACGCTAGAGATGTCAGTTCAATTGACTTGGTTGGGACATGCAACTTGGCTAATCCAAACCCAACAGCACCAGATCATCGTCGATCCTTTTCTGAAGGAAAACCCCTCGGCCAGTTTTCCAGTGGATGAGGTCGATGTGGGTTATGTGCTGTTGACCCATGGCCACTTTGATCACGTAGCAGATGCTGCCGCGATCGCTAATCGCTGCGGAGCCACCTTAGTTGGCAGCTATGAAGTTGCCACGTGGTTTGCCGAGAAGCACTCTGTGGCAAACACACTAGGGATGAATATCGGCGGTGCCGTAGGGATGCCTTTCGGGCGTCTGAAGATGACGCACGCAATTCACTCCAGTCAGTTGCCAGATGGCAGCTACGGAGGCCCTGCAGGCGGCTATCTGCTGGAAGTGGAGGGCAAACGCATCTACATTGCCGGGGACACTGCATTGTTTTCTGACATGCAGTTGTATGCGCGCGATGGACTGGACGTTGCCATTCTGCCCATCGGAGATCTTTTTACCATGGGACCTGAGGACAGCGTGCAAGCTGCGCAGTGGCTTTCCGCAGGATTGGTGCTGCCTTCCCACTATGGTACCTGGCCGCCGATTGAACAGGACGCAGCCGCCTGGGCCAAACAGATTCAATCCAAGACATCGTCTCGCGCTCAAGTGCCAATCCTGAATAAGCCGGTCGATATAGCATAGCCAGTGACCGCTTGTGTGACTGGCTGGATGAAGCATTCTGGGACTCTGCCAATTGTCATAAAAACTCGAAAGAATGAACCAAGAGGACCCATTACCGTTGTTTCCTGATTTACCGGCTGATCCGGAGTTTGTAACGGTAGCTCAGATAGGGGACATTCCCGAGGGTCAAGGGCGTGCCTTTCCGATCGGCAAGCGCTTAGTCGCGGTTTTCTTGCACGAGGGTCGATACTATGCCATCGACGATTTCTGCCCTCACCAGGGTGCATCCTTAGCTGAAGGCTACGTCGAAGGCTGCGCGGTAGCCTGCCCATGGCACCACTGGAGGTTCTCGCTTCAAGACGGAACTTGGCTGGATAACCCTAAATTGGGTGTAGATCAATTTAACGTCCGAGTCGTTGGGCAAAACATCCAAGTGCAAATCCATGAAACAACCTAGAGCCTTTCACTTTGGCCGTCGCGCTCCATTCCCTGTTTGACCTGAGGCGGCCCGCTATCTATCCTATAAATAGCCTAAAGCCCAAACATCCTTTTGTTCTGGCCGACCGGAATCATTTTCTCTAATACTAAAGCCGCGCAGTAAAGTCAGTGGATTCTCGAACGACAGAATCGACCAGCAGCCATCCAGAGGGTAGCCCGTTGCCACGTGCTGCGGCTGAGCCATCGGCGTTTCGTCCAATGTGGCAACAGGTTCCTAGTGGCGATTCGGCGACTCATTCCTTTCGATCGCCTGAGCCGGTGATGGAAGCGCCTGTGGTAGAGTTGCCCAATGCGGGCGTTGGCGGGGACATCGAGAAGGACAAGACCATCATCAGCCAGCGACCGGTGGCTGCTCCCGAAGAGTTTTACCGGCAGATGCCGCTTGCTGATTTGGCTGCCATGTTGGAGGGCCGAGTGCTGGATCATTTTTCCGTCCAGCAGATGATCGGCGGCGGTGGGATGGGGGCGGTATTTCGCGGTCTAGACCAGCGACTCAATCGCGAAGTGGCCATCAAGGTCATGCCAGGATCGCGCCGCGACCCGGAAGCTTTGCGCCGTTTTCGATTGGAAGCTCAGGCGGCCGCCCGCTTGGATCACCCCAACATCGCTCGAGTATTTTATGTCGGCGAGGCCGAGCAGTGGAACTACATCGTATTCGAGTTCATTGACGGAGTGAACATTCGCGACTTAGTCGAAATGCAAGGGCCTCTGTCGGTCGACGATGCTGTCTTTTTTACTCGACAAGTAGCAGAAGCTTTGCAACACGCAGCCGAGCGAGGTGTGGTGCATCGCGACATCAAGCCTTCGAACATACTGGTAACCGCAAGTGGCAAAGCCAAGCTGGTGGACATGGGGTTAGCCAGGGACACGTCTACCGAAAAATCGACAGGCGATCAAACCGCCAGCGGCATCACGCTAGGAACGTTCGACTACATCTCGCCGGAGCAAGCCAGGAATCCGCGCGATGCAGATGTCCGCAGCGATTTATATTCGCTGGGATGCAGCCTATTTTTCATGTTGACAGGCAACCCTCCCTTTCCAGATGGAACGGCGCTGCAAAAACTTCTGAATCATGGCAGTGTGCCTCCGCCAGATCCACGCGGTTGGCGCGATGATCTGAGCGATCAACTTTACGAAATCTTGATGAAGTTGATGGCCAAACGTCCTAACGATCGATATCAACGGCCGGTGGAACTGGTCAACGACCTTCAGGTGTTGGCTGAACTAGAGAATCTACCACGAAGTCAGGCCCCTTCCACACTTTCGCTCAGTTCCACGATTGCTCAACCCACCATCCTGGAAGCCAGTGCGCCCTGGCTGATTGCCATCGCATGTTTACTGGGCAGCACTTTTTGGTTACAGACTCAGTCGTCGTCTCGGTTCTTCGCCTTGCCAAACATCAACTTTCCTTCGAAAGAGGCAAAGCCGCTCAGCAGTAGCGAACCTCCAACTAGTCCCGCCAGCACAAATGCATTACCAAATTTGCCACCAAACGCCGCGCGGGCGACAGTCATTTCACCATCCAGTCCCACTAGGTTCCCGATCCAACCTGAAGAAAATCAACTGGCTTCCGTAATATTACCGGCAGAACCCGCCCCAAGACCGCAGCCCGTTGTAGGTGATGGTATCGATAGCCCGAGCTTGCAACCATCCGTATTACCCATCATTCCACCTGCATTCCAGACACCCGTCCCGGCAACAAGCCTTGATACCGCCCTGCCCTCCCCGCTCTTACCCTCGGCAAATCAGCAAAGCGGTACGAATCTCGATCCGTTAATCGTACCGTCCGATGCCAGTGTCCCTGACCAGGATCGATCGGACAGTTCGGTTGATTTAGCAGCCAATACGGCAACTGGGCAATCTCTTTCTGCAGCCAAGCCGTTCGTAATCGTCGTTTCCACGGTTCAGCCGACGGACGTTGCGGCCCAGGACTGGGAATCGTCATTGTATCGAGCTGTACGCAGGATAAGCACACAGAGCTTGCCAGCCACGATTGAGGTTCGCGGCAGTATCTGGTTGGACCGACCGCTGGTCCTGGAAAATCACCCAGAGGTAACTGTGCGAGGTAGCCAACAAGAGCTGGCGAAAATCGAAGTGGCACGAGGGCTTTGGAGTGGAAATCCATCCGAAAGTGGTGCCATCCAAGTGGAGAACTCCAAATTGGTGTTGCAAGGCATTGGTTTGCATGTGGCTTTGACGGAGACCGCCGTTGCACCACGAACAATCCTTCGCGCCAGCGGCAACTCTTCCGTGGAACTGCGGCGCTGCCAAGTGACGGTCAGTAATGATCGACCAGAATTGGTACACTTGATGAGTATCGGTGGGCAGGGACAACAAGAATCCGCGCAGAACAAAACGCATAACGCGGCCGCTGCAGTGGTTACGTTGACGTTGCAAGAGAGTTTTATACGTGGAGCCTGCGGGTTGATTCGAATCAATCAAACCAACACCCTGGATCGAGAATCGATACAGGTCAGCGTCAGCGACACTTTAGTCGCTTTGGGTGGGCGAGCCCTCGACCTGTCGGCAGCCACTGGTAACTTGGGAACCGAGCGGATTGTGAGAATGTTTTGTGATCGATCAACATTTGCTTGTGCGACCGGTTTTGGGCGACTGGAACATCAAGGCACGGGCATACCCATGGTGGGCTTTAGTCGCACTAGCCAAGCTTGTGTCTTTTGGTCTCGTCCGGGAGTTCCGCATTTGTCAGTGGTTGGTTCGTCGGGAATGCCGCAATCACATCCCGACTTGTTGTTGCTACAGGGACTCAATAATGCCTATGATCAAGCCACCCACCGACTGTGCGAGGTAGTTCAGTCGGAGCCTCGAGTGCAAGAGTCTAACTTCCAAGATGGCCAAGTACAGAATTGGTTTGTGGAAAGGGGCAACGAGAGATTGGTTCGCTGGATCAGTCCGATCACCAATAGTGACGGTTTTGCCAACACGGGAGTTCAAGCGTTTCAACTGATGCCGTCTCATTTTGTACCTGGCTTTCGTGGTGCCTCATCGAAGTGACAGTCCTGCTAGCCATCTGGCCGGCGTTATCCGGATGCTCCTTTTCGAGGCGATCCGGACATCTGAGCCGCCAGCGTCAGCGTCCGGTTCCTCAATGACCACCGTGTGCTACCTCACTTCGGGTAATCTTTGGGTGTTTTCTATATTGGCGCTTAGCCGTGTCTTTTGAGATTTTTTGCCGTCTATAACGGCTAAAATCCTCGGGAAGTCGGTAAAATCCCTTAGCGCAAGTCGACTTCTACCTCTTGATTTTCTGGAGTTTATGGCTCAAACTAATTCACCTGATGCCGGTGAACAATCGGCTGCTCGCCATTCCAATTTCCCCGCCGCTACGTAGGATTACTCGTAGACAGTAAATCTGCGAGAATCGTTCTGCAGAGAGTTTCTGTTTCACACCAAGGAGAAAGTTTGATGCTCAAGTTGTTTCCAGTGTTCGCCTTTACATGCTGTTTGTTGACGGTTGCCTCGCCCGCTTGGGCGATCAAGCCGTTTCAAGATAGCTTCAAGTCGGTCTACGCTGGCGATGATGCCAGCGAAGAGTTCAAGACGCTTGTTGGCGACGCCAAGTGCAACGTTTGTCACGTTGAAAAAGAGGACAAGAAAAAGGTTCGCAATGTATATGGCCAAGCGCTTCAAAAGGCGCTGGAGAAGGACGAATTTCCTATCGCCGAATTCAAAAAGGACCAAGCCAAATATGCGGATCGTTTGAAGGAAATTTTTAAGAAGGTCGAAGGTGAAGCCAGCAGTGACGAAGCTCACAAGACTTTCGGCGATCGCATCAAGGCCAAACTGCTGCCTGGAGGCGACAAAGACGGAAAGTAGGTTCCGTTCCAAGTTAGCTAATAACCCAAAGCCAAGTGCGACTGGATTCAGTGCACTTGGCCTTTTTTGATTAGTAAATGTTGAACCAAATCAAGTGGAGATCGATACTATGTTCAAAACGTGCTCGACGGCTTTTAGTCTCGGATTGGTGCTCGCGCTGACCAGCATTGGTCAGGCTCAACAGGATGGCTGGGTGGAAATGTTCGACGGAAAATCGCTGGCAGGATGGAAGGCTAACGAAAACGCGGAAAGCTGGTCAGTCAAAGACGGGACGATTACCTGCCATGGTCCGCGATCTCATCTGTTCTACATCGCCGATGAGAAGCCAATTAAGAACTTTCACTTTACCGCGGAAGTAAAGACCACTAAGGGGAGCAACTCAGGCATCTACTTCCACACGAAATTCCAAGATAACGGATGGCCTAAGTATGGTTACGAGTGTCAGGTGAATGTTAGCCAGGGCGATCCCAAGAAGACCAGTGGCATCTATGCGGTGAAAGACATTACGGCCAAGCAATTGGCTGATCACAGCGTCACAGATGATCAGTGGTATACCCAAGAAATCATCGTCTCGGGACGTCGTGTTCAGTTGATTCTGAACGGCAAAACGATGGTCGATTACACTGAACCCGAGAACAAGCCAGCCTTTTCCAAAGACTTTGAACGACGTTTGGGCGAAGGCACTTTTGCTCTTCAGGCGCATGATCCAGACAGCGTTGTCCATTTCCGCAATTTGAAGTACAAACGACTGGCTGATTAAACGATTACGACTTCACATGGCACCAAGACTGGGCTCGGGCGGAGGAGTGAAATAATGCTCAGTTGGCAGCCTTGGTCCTGGAAGTTCTTCAGGGCGATCCTACCTGCTGCTTGCTGCGCTCTTGT
>DAIRSD010000129.1:0-10862 GCA_036804625.1 Aureliella sp.
CATCACCTCCATATCTATTCAAGCCTCACTACGGCAACCTCCAAACGCGCTAGCGAGCGTGTCGGTCGCATGCTCCGAAACTCATTCGCTAGCGCGTCGGGTTGGTATTCTGGGCAGATTCTCATCTGCCGGTCGCATTACCCGATCTGTCCGCGCCAAAATCCTGGTGAGGATAGACTCTTTTGATACAAAGTGTCGACCTTTGGATCTGTTGCTTTTGAAAAAAATTGGTTTTGCCGGTGATTGTGCCAAATGATTGAGAGCTTGCGAGGTCATGGTGAAAAGCTAGGGCAAGGCGTGTCTGCTTGCCTGGCAATCCTTGTCTGCTTAGTTTTTGCGGGCAACATCTCTCGTGCTCAGTACACTCCGGAGCATCCCAAAGTTGTCCAAATGGTTGAAAAGGCGGTGGGGGCTCTTGCCAGCGCCCCTCCCAAGGCTTTCAACCGAGGTTCGGACGCTTTGGTCGGATATGCCATGCTGCTGGCCCAGCCAGATGTTCAGCATCCCAAGATCGTTTATGGCGCTCAAATTGCCAAGGAGCTAATCGCTTCGCTAGGAGCCCAGAATTCCAATCGTGAGCAGTTTGTCGTCTATGAAATCGCAGTTTCCTGCATTCTGTTGTCCAGCTTGGATGCGAAGGCTAACCGAAATCAATTGGAAATGGCTCGGGATTGGTTTGTTAAGGTTCAAAGGGCCAATGGTGGATTCGGGTACTTGAACGGTGAACACCCTTCTTCGGGCGACATCTCGCAGACGCAGTATGCCGTTTTGGCTCTTTGGTCCTTGAACAAGTCGGGCATTTCGGTCCCGGTTCCAGTGGTTGAACGTGCCATCCGATTTCTACAGAGCACTCAGGATCCATCCGGTAGTTGGGGTTACCAAGGTGTTGTCGCCCCATCGGCAGCGCTGGTTGCCCAGTCGGGAGTGACCAAATCCTTAGGAACAGCCGGAATCTGCGGACTGCTGTTGGCTGCTGACACGATCAAGCTGTTTGGGACGCGAGGCAAGGACAGCGATGGAATCCCGGCCGCGTGTGTAAGTGTTGATCTGGGGCAGGTCGAATAATCGGACCAGCGCGTGACACTAATACGTGCCGACCTGGATGAAACGATTCAGCGGGCCTTTAACTTCCAAGACTATAGCCCACCAGAGCAAGGCAATTGGCACTATTACTGGCGCTACTCGCAGGAAAGGTACGAAAGCTTCCGTGAAGTGGTCAAGGGAAAACAGGAAGCAAGTCCGGCTTGGTACAATCAGGCGGTTGAGATCTTGGCTAAAAGCCAGTCCACTGACGGCAGTTGGCGCGATAACGAGAGCATGGCTGGGAATGTGGTCAATACCGCGTTTGCTGTCCTGTTTCTAGTGCGCAGTACTCAGCGAGCAATCGGCAAGTTGGAGGAGGGGCTGGTGTTTGGCGGCTATGAGCTGCCAACCGATGTTTCCAACATCCGGATGATGGGCAATCGAATCGTCAGCGATGCGGAAACATCCGTGGAGAACTTGATTTCTTTAATGGAAGGCGAGGGAAATCGGGTTTCGGAAGGCATGTTGCCTAAGAACATGCAGTTGAGCAAAGACCCCAAGGCAAGGGCATCGGAAATCAGCCGCCTGTCGCGCTTGCTGAACAGTTCCAATCACACCGCCAGACAACTTGCGGCCCGGTTGTTGGGACGCAGCGAAGATGTATCGGTTGCTCCCGATCTGATTTATGCTTTGATGGACCCCGATCCCTACGTTCCCAGGATCGCCGAGGAAGGGCTAAGGTTGATCAGCCGCAAGTTGAACGCAGTTCACGTACAAGAAAACCCAACGGATGAAGACAGAGCTAGGGCCGAAAGCTTTTGGAAACAGTGGTATTCTGGTGTCAAACCCGACTATGTGTTCCTAAAGTAGATCGTTTTTCGTAGCTACGTTTGCCAAAACGTGGAGGCCAGGTCGGGGGGCACGCCCTGAGGAACGAAGGGCGTGTAAGGGATACTACACGCCCTTCGTTCCGCAGGGTGTTCCGGGGTGTGTCTCTTTTCTGTTTTCTATGTTTTTTTTTTTTTTATTCATCTCTGACCCTTTGTCTTCTGGGCGTCCCCACCCGACAGATAAAAATTTGGCTTTCTGCAAAAATGCTCCGAAGGTTACTCGACTTGTGTATAGAATTCACCCTTACCCCTCAACCTACCCCATTCCCCCGCAAGGCCGGGGTAGAGGGGACTGGGAGTGTATTTCCGGTGATTAGTTTTACTAACTTTAGTGACATCGATAAGTGGAACATGAAATCTCGATCCAACGACGCTCAGCCAGCAGCCAGTGGCCTGCAGACTCAAAAGGTAGATATAGTTGCCAGCTTGTTGATGTCCACGTTGATTATCGTTGCGGGGTTGGTCTTGTTGTTGTTCGTTCATTGGTTGACTCAGGCCTTTACGTGGCAGAGCGGCAGTATCGTGGTCGAGCAGGAGAGGGTGGCCGGACGCGGAGATCATGCGGCGGGCTTTGAGCGTGACATCGAACCTCCGGGCATGGAAGAGGCCGAGGAGTTGTCGGAACCGGTCTTGGAGAAGTCGTTGGAATCGGTTTCGGAAGTCGCATCCACGGTGGCTGCCAGTTTAGAATCGATCGATTCCGAAGCGGTGAAAAATGCTTCTGGGACTGGCCGAGGCGATAGTCGACCGCCCGGACCGCTGGGGGAAGGTGATGATGTGGTACCACGATTCGAGCGATGGGAACTAAAATTCCAGGCCAAGGGCCTGAAGGACTACGCTGAGCAGCTAGACTTTTACAAGATCGAGTTGGCTTGT
Source organism: Aureliella sp. (assembly GCA_036804625.1). GTDB lineage: Bacteria > Planctomycetota > Planctomycetia > Pirellulales > Pirellulaceae > Aureliella. The sequence goes on from DAIRSD010000129.1 coordinate 2,790, forward strand.
GTTGGGGGTGGCGTCAATTCGGTCGAATATGCCAGCCAGTTGGCCGGATCGCCTCAGAAAAGAACGGGCAGCAGCGAAGAGGAAAACAGGTTACAGCGTTTGTACTACATGTGGCGCACCAATAGCCCGCTGAAGCAGTACGAGGCCCAGATGCTTACTCAGGCTGGCATCCGAACTCAAGGTCGCCAGCAACTAAAATTTATCCCCAAAGAACTCGAAAATAAGCTAGCAGAAATTGAAATGTTGCACGCCAAAGCCAATGGGCATAAATCGGTGACAGAAATAGCCAAGACAGTTTTCCAGTCGCAGCCTGAATCCGACGGCTACCGTTTTACGGTCGCCTCGCAGCACTACCGCACGCCCAGTAAGGCCAGCGACAGATGATTTTGTGCCCAGTCGTCTGTCATAGCCCCCAACTGCAACGTCGTTTAGGATTTTCTGTGAGTAATCACATCGCAAGCTCAACAAAATTCGGACCCCTCACCCTATCCCTCTCCCCCGCAAAGCCGGTGGAGAGGGGACAAAGCCAAGCTTTTGCTTTGCCGAACGTCTTTAGGGGCGTTACCACTCACAGCATCACTCAGCCCAACACCCTTGGTGGCGAGGGTAAGCTTACAGCGATTTTTCACTCTAACTGGTAGAACGACATTCATTATGCCTCAGACAATTTTCGATTGGTTTGGACTTGTTATCTATTTGGCATTGGCCGCAGTAGCGCTTTATGGTGCCTTCTGTTGTGTGCTGGTTTGGACGCGAGTGGGCCAGAAGTGGTTTAAAACGGAAGAGGATCAGGATCGTTTTATGGACAGCATCGAGTCTGATTTGTTGACAGGTAACTTTGAGGCCGTTCAGCAGTTGTGTGCTCAGGACTCAAGAGCGGTTCCGGCATTGATTTCTTTGGGCATCGAGAACAAGCATTTGGGTTTTGCCAAGGTGAAGCATTTCTTGACTGAAAGGTTTCGCCGCGACGTGTTGGCCGATTTGGATCGCAACATCAGTTGGGTGACAACCATCATTAAGACTGCGCCGATGTTGGGCCTACTTGGGACGGTTGTTGGGATGATCGGTGCGTTTGCCACTTTGGCTTCGGCGCAAAGCGTCGAGCCGACCAAGCTGGCCAAGGATATCAACGTAGCCCTTTACACCACAGCCATTGGACTGGCGATTGCAATTCCCTTGGTGATGGCCATCAATACCGTGAACAATCGCATTCGCCATTTGGAGGAACTGGTGGGTTCCAGCATGACTCGCTTCCTAGAGGCATTTCACGTTGGCTTGCGACGTTCAGGTCAAGATCGCTCCTAGCACCAACGGCATTTGAAACCATACCAGCCCGATGCGCCAGCGAGTGTCACTGTTTAGTATTTTATTGAATCATTAGCGAGTGAGTTTTACATAATGGCTGATGGCAATATTCCGGTTGACGATTGGGAAGTTGAGGGCGAGGAAGATTTTTATCGTCCACGACCTCCCAGCGACGACAGCGAGTTGGATTTGACTCCGATGATCGATATGACTTTTTTGCTACTGATCTTCTTTCTGGTTTCCTCACGTTTGACCGCAGAGGAGACTGTGGATTTGCCCAAGGCCAGGCATGGGCATGTTGTCTTGTCAAAAGAGTCTGTCATTGTGTTGATGCGGCGAGGTTCTGGGCAGCAGGCTGAGGTATTAAGGTCAGACGGGACCGCATTTTCTGAGGATTTGGAGCAGCAGAATGCGGTAGTGGCCCAGTACGTCGCGCAGGCGCTGGATGCCTGTAAAAAGCATGGCATCATTCGTGCGGCCGGTGCTGTTCGGCACGGTGAAGTCGGTCGAATCAGTAAGGCGATCTCGGAATCGCTCGAAGAAGGATCGATGATCAACATCGCAGTGATCGAAGCCAATTAGAGAAAGTTGAACGCGGAAGAGGAATTGGTATCGTGCTAAAAATTCGATGTCCTGCATGCAGCGCGATAACTGCGATGAACGAACGTCTGTTGGGGCGAGAGATTGGTTGCCCCAAGTGCGGCCAGCGTATTCGTGTACCCGACGCAGAGCGGTTTCAGGCAATGCAGAAAGAGGCTGCTGAGCCCAAAGACTTCCAAGATCAATTGACTCGGACTCTTGGGCATTTGCGCGGTCAACAGCCATCACAGGATTTGGCTTTGGGAGAGGCGGATGCTGCCAGTGATATTCAACGGGTCATTCGAGCCCTAAGTGGGCTGAACGATGCTTTACCAAATCATCATAGTGCCATGCATGAACGTGATCTGGCAGCGGCTAGAGTCGAATTGATCCGCCCAAAGGTGCAAGACAACCAAGATATCGACATGACGCCGATGGTGGATGTGGTATTTCAGTTGCTTATTTTCTTCATGCTAACCGCTTCGTTTGTTGTTCAGAAGAGCATACAGCGTCCTGCCGAGCGTTCCGAAGAGCCCAGTTTGACGGTGACGCAGGTCGAGGAAGATCCGTACACGGTTCATATTCAAGTGGATGAATTTAATGCTTACAACGTGATCATCAATCAACAAGCCACACCGGCGGCTGGCAAACAGGACTTGATCGTTTTGCTGTCGGACATGCAATCGACTTCTCCATCCGGTCGTAGTAAGTTGGTGGTCGATGCTCACGAGAACTGCATTCACTCCGCAGTCGTGTCCGCTTTGGATGCTGGGCGTGAGGCGCAGTTTGAAAGTTTTGAAGTTCGCACCGTCGAACAGTTTGATTAAATCGGATCAGCCAGTTCGTTTTTATTTCTTTGACTTCTCAACCCAACACCAGATAGTCTGATATGAATTCTTCGGCCAAAAAGTTGATCGATCTGATGCAAGCCAAAGAACTGCTGTCTGGCGATGTAGTTGCCGAACTGCGGCGGCAGGTGTCAGAAAGCAGCTCGCGGCTAACTGCCGAATTGCTTGCGAAGGTATTGGTTGACAACGGACATTTGACCAAGTTTCAGGCCACCAAGTTGATTGCGGAAGTCAATTCATCCATCGTTCGATCGGAACCCAAAGGCGTAGAGGAGCTTGATCTGAAGCCAGAGAGCCAGGAGGCCGAGTTGATCTTGGAAGATGGGCTGGATGTGCCGGATGATACCGACAGCATCGAACTGGAAGATGATGCGGTTGGTGTTCAGCCTGCTGATGTGAGCGCTGGCGAAGACTGGGCCGGTGACGCGCGAGTTCATTCAGCCTCAGGCGAATCCGCCTCAAAAGCCCGCGATAAGAAAAAACGCTCGAATGGAAAATCCGACTCCGCGCAGGACGCAGACCTGCCCGCACTACCCGTCAAGCCGGTCAAGTCCACGCGGGGCAAGGCATCTTCTGAAAACCCTTGGGATTCCTTTCGCATCATCGGCGTCAGTTTGATGCTGGCGCTAATCAGCGTGGCCGGGTTCTTCTTGGTGAGGTGGTTGCTGCGAGGCAGCGCGGACGAAGCCATCAAGCGAGCGGATACAGCCTACCAGCAGCGCAGCTACGAGACGGCGGCTACCATGTACGGCGATTTCGCTCAAACTTGGCCTGCGCACACGATGGCTTCTTATGCTAAGGTTCGTCAGGCGCTGGCCTCGCTGAGAAAAGATGTGGAAGGCACTCCGAACCCCGTCGTTGCTCTTCGTACTGCTGAAGCCGTGTTGCCAGCCCTAGCCACGGAGCCCAAGCTGAACGAGCAACAATCGGATTTGGCTGGCGTAATGGTAAGCCTTGCTGAGAAATTTATTACTCGAATCGATGCAACGGATCAAGCCGACCAGCGCAAGACCTTGATGGACGAAAATGAGAAGTTGTTGGCTATGATCAACGATCCTCAGTTGGTTGGATCGACTCAGCGCACTCAATTGGCTCCCACCTTGCAGCGAATCGAAGAAAGCCGCTTAAGGCTGAAACGGGAAATCCAGCGGGATGATGAACTAAATCAAACTCTGGGCGAATTGGATCAATTGTTGCAAGATCAAAAGGTTGTTCAGGCTTATGAATCCCGTCGCAAACTGATCGAACGTTATCCGCTGTTGGAAACCAACCAGCAGCTTAATGAACGAATCGCCAAAGCATCGGAAATCCAAAAAGGTCTGGTCAAAGATGCGGACCAGCGAATTGAACTGATTGATTCCAGCAGTGATGCCGAAGTCGCTAGATCATTTGTCTTTGCTGAACAAAGTGGGCAGGCGGCTGCCGTGGCCGAGGGGACGCTAGTCTATGCGACTGTCAAAGGAGCGGGTTATGCTGTTGACGCTCGATCCGGCCAGGTGAAAGGGCGCAAGGCGGTGGGGTTGGGCTTGGATAGGCATCCGCTGAGACTGGAGGATGGCAACAACGGTGATGTCTTGGTTGCGGAATCGGAATTGGGACGAATCGGTCGTTTGGTCGGCGAAACGGGCAAACCCAAGTGGACCGCTCAAGTGGGCCAGCCATTGTTGATTCCTCAGGTGGATGCGGATGATATCGTGCTTTCAACTCTTGCTGGTACAGTCGCTTGTTTGGATTCAGTCAGTGGCCGCGCCAAATGGTCAAAGCGGTTGCCACAGCCACTGCGGGTTGGTCCAACGTTAGGACAAGGTGCCAAGTACATCTATCAAACCGCCGAGCACAGCAACCTGTATGTCTTGGATCGTCAACAGGGCAACTGTGTTCAAGTGGTCTACTTGGGGCATCGACAGGCAACGATTTCAGTGCCACCAGTCCAACTGCTGGGGCATCTATTTGTGATTGAAAACATCAATGCCGACGCCGCTCGAATCCGTATCCTGACAATCACGGACGAAGGTCTTGTACAGTCCCAAACGCCAATCTCCGTAGACGGAAACGTGCATGCAGCCCCACAGATCGATCGTCGCCAAATTTTGATTCAAAGCGACTTGGGATGCACCTTGGTCTTGGAGGTCGATCCTGCAGCAGAAAAAGACAAAGTGGTGGTCATTGGACGAGTGCCCAAAAATTTGGATCAACCGCAAGATTTTTGGCTGGCGTTCAACAAAAATCGGATCTGGTTGGCGGAAAAGCGAATGGCTCGTTTCGATTTAGACGTATCACAAAGCAAGCTGGTGCGAAAGTGGAATCAATTTGAAGGAGACCAATTTGTAGCTCCTTTGCAGTTAATTGATGACACACTAATCCACGTGCGTCGGCCTGCCGGAAGCCTTGGAGTCAAAATGGGCGCGCTGACCGCCCAGGAAGGGAACCTTAGTTGGGAAACTGAGCTTGGCAGTCCTTTAGTGCTTCTGGCTAAGGCAACCGACGAGCGCTTTGATGTCGTCAACTCAAGTGGAAGTAATTTTGTGCTGGCCAGCAATAAGCCGATTGCTCAGCGTGCCGAAGTTAGTTTGGGGCAGGGTAAACCTGGGCGAAGGTTTTCGAACCCCACATGGCTAAATGCAACTACCGCCGTGATGCTCAATCAGGCTAATGCCGCCGAGCTGGCACTTTATCAGGCCGATGGGAATCCTCGGCTGAAATCGGTGAGAGTCGCTTGGGGATCGGCCAAAGCCAGCACCGATGCTGTAGCGGTTGGCAGCAGGATCGTTGTGGGGCTGGATAATGGGCTGTTGGCAATGATCGATCCGGCGACAGGTCAGATGATCGGCACACCCTACCAGATAACTGCACTTAAACCGGGAATCCAGGTTGTCTGGAATCGACCTGTCTATTTGAGCGGCTCACAAACATTAGTGGCTGCCAGCGAGGGGCAGTTAGTGCGGTTGGCAGTAGGCGATGCACTTCGAGAGCTTAGCAGGGAGCCTTTGGAGTCGCCTTTGCTAGGACCACTGGCTCAGGTCGGTGATTATGTCGTTGCCGTACAATCAAGCGCAGGCAGTGACCAGTTGGTCTTGTTTGATCCAGAGAGTCTAAAAGTCGTAGCTAATCATAATCTAACGGCAAACGTGATCGCCGGTCCTTATTCAGCAGAGCAGGGCGGGTTGGTTCAAACCGATCGGCATTTGGTTGGATTAGACGCAACTGGAAAAGTGTCGTGGACGATCGATTTTCCTAACAGTCAACTGATAGGTCCGCCTGTAAGCAGCGCTGGCAATTGGGTACTAGCCAACCGATTGGGCCAAATCTGGGTGATCAATTCCCAGGATGGCACGATCAGTGGCAGTGTCGATCTGCGACAGTCGTTGGCAACGCTTCCACTGGTGCTGCCCAAGCGTATTTTGATTGGCACCGATGAAGGTGCGGTGCTGGCAATTGCATTTCCAACGCAGCACACGGTGAAGGGAGGCCAGCAGTGACGATAGCTACATTTCTGCCGCTCTCCCTGTTGCGGTTTTCCATCGCCTGCCTATGGATGGTGTTCTGTTTACCTGCTGGGTCTTTGGTGTTTGGCCAAGACGAAATCGCGGTCGAGGAAGGGCCGCTGATCGATCAGCAACCTACCGACTGGATTCACCTGACTGACGAAGCAGGCGGCGGCTCCTTTCAGGTGATGCCGCTGAATCTGCCCAATCGTCCCAACATCACTCGGCCAGAACCAAGCCAGCGCTTGCCCGTTGTGCTAAAGTTGTTTCCGGAGCGTCGTTACGAAATCGCCTGGAAATGGATCGATCGCATCGATTTCTACGAACAAATGGTGCTGGATGAAGCCAAGCAGCGGTTGGCCGACAAGGATTTTATCGGTGCCTTTCAATCGCTCAGTTTTTTGATGCGACGTTATCCGGACACTCCACAACTGGAGGACTTGCGACAGAAATTTTTGTTCAGCAGTCTTTCAGCCAGTTATGCGAACAGTCAACTGGAACAAACACTGTCCACGCTGGAGGAGCTGCGCCAAACAGCACCCGATTTTCGAGCTGATTCGGTGGCCAAAGCTATCAACACGGTGGTGGGAGCCTTGCTGGATCGATTGGAACAGCGCGGGGAATTATCGGCGGCTGGTCTACTGGCTGCACGGATTAAGAAGCAGTACGGAGCGATCGAAGTGATTCAGCAGCGTGAGGCTCGTTTGCAAAGGCAGTCCGAACAGCTTCTGACGGACGCCGAGCAAGACTATGCGGAAGGTCGCTATCGTGAAGCTAACAGTAAGGCTCTGCAGACGATCGGTTCGCCAGCCGTTGCTCAGCGCAGCAACAAGTTGTTGAAGAGCTTGGCCAAAGTGCATCCTTTGGTACGAGTTGGCGTCACTCAGCGCAGTGGCCAGTTGGACCCCAGCAGCTTGACCAGTTGGCCTGCCAGACGTTCAGGGCTGTTGGTCCAGCGGCCTCTGATGCGTTTTTTGCAAACTGGCAATGAAGGTGGCAACTATGTCTTTGCCATGGGCAAGCATCGGCTTAGCGACGACTACCAACAGTTAAGTCTGTCATTAGATGCGACCTGGTCTAGCACCGGCCAAGCCGCTCAATTGAGCGAATTGATGGTGCAGCGAGCGGACCCGCTAAGCCAGTTGTATGATCCTGCGTGGGCCGCGATCATGGGGTCGGTCGAGATTGCAGGTAGCAATCAAATCCTGGTCAATTTGCGCCATCCGCACGTTTTACCTCACGCGCTGATGCAGTGGACAAGTCACAGCGAAGACTTGCCATCAGCAGCTCTCACTGGCTCCTATCAGCGTTCTAGTGCTGACGATCAACAGGCGATTTACACTTTGCGATCGACAGGCAATCGCGAAGGACAGCCGGTGGAAATCATCGAGATCTTTTATCAAGACTCCAAACAACTGCTGAACGATCTGGTGCGAGGCCAAATCGACATGGTCGATCAGATCTATCCAATCGACGCTCGGCAGTTAAACGCTCACGCTGACATCAAGTTGCTGAACTATGCACTTCCAAGCACGCACCTATTGATTCCCGTTTCACAAAACCAATTTTTGCGAAGCGAGAAAATCAGGCGAGCCCTGCTATATGCTACGGATCGAGAGAGCATTCTGCGGGGAGAAATTTTAGGCAGTTCAGATCCTCGTGATGGGCAAGTGATCAGTGGACCGTTTCCGCTTGGGCAACGCGAAAGCAACGCCTTGGCCTACGCTTATAACGAACAGGTCCGGCCCGTCGATTACAATCCTCAATTGGCCAAGTTGTTAGTGTTGATTGTTAAGCAGGAACTGCCCAAGGCTGCCAGCAAACAACAGCAGCCGCCTCCCGCGCTGGAGGCGTTG
>DAIRSD010000130.1:0-10797 GCA_036804625.1 Aureliella sp.
TCGAAGCCTACAAAAATGGCCGTGTTGCTATTGCCAATGCCCCAGGGACAGGCGTGGCAGACGATAAAGTCATTTACGCGTTTGTTCCCGATATGATTCAGTACTATCTGCATGAAGTGCCAATCCTTCCCAATGTTCCTACCTACGTTTGCGCACGAGAAGAGGATCAGCGTTATGTCTTGGCTCATCTAGATCAATTGGTTGTCAAGGCGGCCAACGAAGCGGGAGGGTACGGTATGTTGATCGGACCAGCCTCCACGGCTGAACAACGCTCCGAATTCGCCGACAAGATTCAGAGAGATCCTCGCAACTACATTGCTCAGCCCACTTTATGTTTGTCGCGAGTCCCAACCTTGTGTGGCGACCGATTCGAAGGTCGGCATGTCGATCTGCGACCATATATTCTCTATGGCAAGGGCGGAATCTGGGTACTACCGGGCGGATTGACTCGGGTAGCACTGGTTAAGGGATCGTTGGTAGTCAATTCTTCACAAGGAGGTGGAAGCAAAGACACCTGGGTACTAGCTAGAAATGCACAGGAAGCCATCGATGGTGATGATCCACTCTAGACCATTCAAGGCAGTTCCAGCCGATTGTGTTACATACAACAATTTAGTTGAGGTGCTTGTGAATGCTTAGTCGAGTAGCCAATTCAATCTACTGGATGGCAAGGTACGTTGAGCGAGCGGAAAATCTTGCGAGGTTTATCGAAGTATCGCTCAACTTCATTCTGGATCAGCCTGATTCTGCATGTGGGCAATGGGAACCATTGTTGTTAGCCACTGGGGATGAACAGAATTTTAAGGAACGTTATCAGTCAGCCACTGCAGAAAACGTTGTTCACTTCCTGACGTTTGACTCTGAGTATCCCAATTCGATCATTTCTTGTTTAACTCAGGCAAGAGAGAATGCTCGAACGATTCGAGAAGCCATCTCTTCCGAGGCTTGGGAACAGATCAACGATTTTTATCTATGGGTTAAGAAATCGCCCAGCCAGTCGACCAGTCTGGATTCTCAATTCGAATTTTTCCAACGCATCAGGATGGCTAGCCACCTGTTTAGTGGAATTATCGACGCAACCATGTCGCGAGGAACGGGTTGGCATTTCGCTAACTTGGGACGATTGATTGAACGCGCTGACAAAACTTGTCGCATCCTGGATGTCAAGTACTTTACGTTGCTGCCAAGAATCGAGGATGTCGGGACCACCATCGACGATCTGCAATGGTCTTCCTTATTGCGCTCCGTTAGTGGCTTTGAAATGTTTCGCAAACGGTATCATACGATTACGGTTCGCAGGATTGTTGAGTTCTTGATTCTGGATCGCGACTTTCCCAGAGCGGTACGATTTTGCCTGGATGGTGCCCGGCATTCGCTGCACTCAATCACGGGCTCTCCGGAATCCGTATTTCACAATCCTGCCGAGCAGCGATTAGGCCAGTTGCGATCCAAACTGGCTTATACAGACATCGAGAGCATCATACAGACCGGCCTGCATGAGTTCGTGGATGATTTGCAGCAGAAGCTCAATCTGATAGATGAAGCCGTGTTCGACACGTTTTTTGCTCTGAGAACTCTATGACCATTCGCGTTGCTCTGCACCATGTAACCCAGTATCGTTACGATCGCCTGACCATGCTGGGGCCACAGATCGTTCGTCTGCGACCGGCTCCCCATTGTCGCACTCCAATACTCAGCTACTCATTGAAAATTGAGCCCAGTGAGCACTTTGTTAACTGGCAGCAGGATCCGCACGCCAATTACGTCGCTCGATTTGTCTTCCCCAAGCAGTCTACCAGTTTGAAGATCGAAGTGGACCTTGTATGTGACATGACTGTGGTCAATCCGTTTGACTTTTTTGTGGAAGAGCAGGCCGAAAGGTTCCCGTTTGAATACGATCCTCAGTTAGCTCGAGACCTAAGACCATTCTTGGAACAAATGCCCGCAGAACAGCATTTTACCAAACTGCTTTCCAGAATTGATCGGGCCAGTCAAGGCATCACCAATTTCCTAGTCGACCTGAATTTAATGTTGCAACGGGAGATCCAATATCTAATTCGCATGGAACCTGGAGTCCAAACGCCGGAGGAGACATTGGTCAAACGTTCCGGTTCTTGTCGCGACTCAGCATGGTTGTTTGTGCAGTTGCTTCGGCATTTAGGATTGGCGGCCAGATTCGTTTCGGGCTATCTAATTCAATTAGCTCCGGACCAAAAAGCGCTGGATGGCCCAAGCGGACCTGAAACCGATTTTACAGATCTTCATGCCTGGGCTGAAGTTTTTATTCCTGGTGCCGGTTGGATCGGACTGGATCCCACTTCTGGTCTTTTCGCAGGTGAAGGCCACCTGCCCTTGGCAGCAACTCCAGACCCCACTTCGGCAGCACCCATTAGTGGACAATTGGGACAGTGCGAGGTTGAATTCGATGTTTCGATGACCGTCTCAAGAATTCACGAAGATCCAAGAGTTACCAAACCCTACACAACCGATCAGTGGAACCAAATTTTCACGCTCGGTCGAACGGTAGATCAAAGACTAATTGTCGATGATGTTCGTTTGACAATGGGCGGCGAGCCCACCTTTGTATCCGTGGATGATATGGACGGTGCAGAGTGGAATTCGGCTGCCATAGGTCCAGACAAACGTCGTTTATCCGAAATTCTGATTAAACGACTGCGCCATCGCATGGCTCCAGGTGGATTGTTGCATTATGGACAAGGCAAGTGGTATCCTGGCGAAACACTGCCGCGCTGGGCTTTGGCTTGCTACTGGAGACTCGATGGCATTCCCGTTTGGAGTAATCCGCATCTAATCGCTGATGTTTGTTCGGTTTCAAGATACTCACTGGCCGATGCCAAACGCTACGCGAATCAACTGGCCAAGGAACTGAACATCAGCCAGCGTCACTGGATTCCCGCTTATGAGGATGTGGCGCATTACCTATTACAAGAACGGAATCTTCCTGTCGATGTAGATCCGTCTGACCCGCAACTGAAGGATCCAGAGGCCAGGGCCAGGTTGGTCCAAGTATTCGAACGCGGACTCAATCAACCCGTCGGGTATGTGATGCCAATTCAATGCCAGTGGTGGCAGTCCCGCCCATCGCGCTGGACCAGCGGTAGATGGCCGGTGCGCAGCAACAAACTATTCTTGCTTCCCGGAGACTCACCGATTGGTCTTCGACTGCCGATGGAGTCACTGCCAGCGACTGCCTCGTCACATCATCCGTTTACTGCTGCCGACCCATCCGCTCCACTTCCTGCATTGGATGATCCACGTCGCCGCAGAACCACAAGGACGGGGCAGCAACCTTATATCCGAGGCATGCCGACAAGTGGGCAACAGCAAGCCATCAACGAACAGACCCTACCTAAGTCGGATCATGTCCATCTGAACGATGCTGAAGAATCGGGTGAAGAGCTGTCTGATGGCGACGCATCCGAACACATCATACGCACTGCAATTTGTGTACAACCTCGCGATGGCCGCATCCATGTCTTTATGCCTCCGTTGGAACGCTTGGAGGATTATCTGGAACTGGTAGCCGTGCTCGAGCATACCTCTGGAATTCTGGAGTTACCCATTGTGGTCGAAGGTTATCTTCCACCCACGGACCCTAGAATTCAGTGCTTGAAAGTTACTCCTGATCCTGGAGTGATCGAAGTAAACATCCAACCGGCTGCCAATTGGGAGGAACTAGTAAACAACACGGAAGCCCTGTACGAAGAGGCCCGTAATACGCGATTGGGAACTGAAAAATTTGATCTCGATGGCAAGCACAGCGGAACTGGAGGTGGGAATCACCTTGTACTCGGATCACATACTCCCTTGGATAGTCCCTTCTTGCGGCGACCTGACCTACTAAAAAGCCTAATAGGCTATTGGGTGAACCACCCTTCCCTATCCTACCTATTCAGCGGGCGTTTCGTGGGACCGACCAGTCAGGCACCACGAGTTGACGAAGGAAGATTTGACGCGATTTACGAGCTACAGTTAGCATTTAATTTGGTTCCTGATCCTGAGGAACAGCGTCTGGGCCGGACCAGCCCTCCATGGCTAATCGACCGAATCTTTCGCAACTTGCTAATCGATACGACCGGAAATACGCATCGCTCCGAATTCTGCATCGATAAACTATACTCTCCGGACAGCTCCTCGGGCAGGTTGGGACTGGTCGAACTTCGAGGCTTTGAGATGCCGCCTCACGCTCAGATGAGCCTTACACAGCAATTGCTGATCCGATCGCTGGTTAGTCATTTCTGGCGGCAACCCTACCAGCATCGTTTGTCTGCGTGGGGAACATCGCTTCACGATCGATTTATGCTGCCCTATTTCGTATGGTCTGATTTCTGTGTAGTGATCGAGGAGCTTCGGCGCGGCGGTATTGAAATGCAGTCGCTGTGGTTCCAGCCACATTTCGAGTTTCGATTTCCGGTCATAGGATCGATCACCCGCGACGACATACGGCTGGAATTGAGGTCGGCGATCGAGCCTTGGTATGTTTTAGGCGAACAGCCGGGAGGAGGTGGGACGGTACGATTTGTCGATTCTTCAGTAGAACGCTTACAGGTTTTGGTTCAGGGAATGTCCGATTCGCGATATACTATCACATGTAACGGGCGGCCAGTTCCGCTGCATCCAACCGGCAAGAAAGGTGAATTTGCGGCTGGAGTCAGGTACCGTGCTTGGCAGCCAGCTCAGTGTTTGCATCCGACCATCCCCGTGCATTCTCCGCTGGTTTTTGATATCCTAGATACTTGGGCGGAGCGATCGATCGGCGGTTGTACCTATCACGTAACGCATCCTGCGGGCCGAAACTACGAGACGTTTCCAGTCAATGCGCTTGAAGCGGAGGCTCGCCGGGTCGCCCGATTTTACCAGACGGGACATACTCCGGGCAAATTTCAGGTCCCACCTGCCGAAGATAATCCTGACTTTCCAATGACTCTTGATTTACGAAAGACCGCTGTACCAAGATGACAACAGCAACAACGCCTACAGAAGGAGATGTTTGGCAGTTGCTAGGTTACCAACCTTTGAATTCCGCCTTCGATGAAGCAATGACGCCCGAGGGTAACCTTCGCCCCCACTGGAAAACGCTTGTTCAAGGACTGGAGGAACTGGGGCGCAGCGAACTGGACCGACGCTGGAAGCAGGGTCTTGCTCAGATCTACCGGGATGGCATCACCTTCAATCCATTTGACATGGATTGCGGCAATTCTAGGCCTTGGATGCTCGACCCCATCCCCATGGTATTTGCCGAATCTGAGTGGAATCGACTATCGCTAGGTGTCCAACAACGCGCCCGAATTTTTGAGAATCTGCTTGCCGATTTGTATGGCCCACAACATTTGATCCGACAGAAGATCATACCACCAGAATTCCTGTTCGATAATCCAGTCGTGTTTCCGGCCTACCATGGTAGCGTGTCCAGTGATCAGAAGTGCCTGAGTCTCTTCGCCTCGGATCTTGCTAGACAGCCTGACGGACAGTGGCTGGTTACCGGCGACCGTACTCGAGCCCCGTTCGGGCTGGGATACGTTCTTGAAAATCGCTTTATTACATCTCAAATACTTCCTAGCTTCTTTCGACGCAGTGTTATCAGGCGTATCGCTTCGTTCTATTCTAGCCTTAGGAAAGGTTTAATCGGTCGAGCCTATCGAAATAGAGAGAACCCGCGAGTAGTTATGCTGACCAGCGGTCCAACTTCGCGAGCCTATTTTGAAGACGCCTATTTGGCTCGTTATCTCGGGTTTATCTTAGCCGAAGGAGGCGATCTGGCGGTTCGAGATCATCGTGTCATGCTTAAGACACTGGGCGGGCTATTGCCGGGCGAAGTAATTTTTCGCAGGGCAGATGACGAGCTGTGCGACCCTGTGGAACTGGCCGGGGCGTCCCAAAGCGGCGTGGCAGGCTTGCTTGAAAGTTGTCGATTGCAAAACGTGGCGGTTGCCAACACGATCGGAAGCCGACTTGCCGAATCACCTGTCTTTCTTTCTCGACTGCCAGAGATCTGCCGATTTCTTCTGTCAGAAGATTTGCAATTGCCCTCGGTGCCGACCTACTGGTGCGGTACCCCCGATTCATTGGAGTATGTAATCAAAAATTTGGATGATCTGCTGATTCGTCAGGCATACCGGACTTCAGCTGATGAAGCACCGCTTAGACCTTCCGTGATGCGGTCGGAAGAAAAGGAATTGCTAATAAATCAGTTGCGAGCTCAGCCCGGAAAATTCGTCGCGCAGCAGGTCGGCTCGCGGTCCACCGTTCCTGTATGGACAGAACAGGGTGCGGCACCTTGGCATTTGGCAGTGCGAGCTTTCGCGACCTGGAGGGACGATTCAGTCGCTGTACTACCAGGCGGCTTGGCAAGAATTGCGACGGATCCCAATCGTCTAGATTCTACCATGACCTCTGGTGAACGCAGTCAAGATATCTGGGTTTTATCCGATCAACCTGTCAAGGATATTCGCCTAACACCCCTTTATAGTCAGCAAGTCGTCCTGCGTCGTAGTAGCCCAGATCTGCCCAGTCGAGTGGCTGACAATTTATTCTGGCTTGGAAGAAACATCGGACGAGCAGAAGGTTCTATTCGACTTTTACGTGAAATTTTACAGTTGCTGTCTAGCGAATCAGATCGTGGTGATGTACTGAAACCACTCTTGCGAGCCTTGGTAGACCTCGGTCAGATTGACCCGGACTACGCGATCAGCGAACTAGGAACTCAGCTTCGTGCAGTCGAAGACGTTTTACCAGATTGCATGTTCGACCTTGCTCGCGAGCGATCTCTACGATCCAGTGTGCAGCATGCTTTTCGATTGGTCAGCAGCGTGCCAGATCGCATCAATCCCGATATGTCTCGAGTAGTCAGGCGACTCCACGAGATTTGTCGCCCAGATGCGGCACAGTCAAAACCCACTGTCTCGCAGTCACTAGCACTTTTGGACGAAATGTTAACAACCGTCGCCTCATTTGATGGTCTAGCGGCCGAATGTATGACACGTGGTTTTGGTTGGCTGTTTCTAGATCTGGGTATTCGACTCGAGCGTTCATGGACTCTCGCATTGCTGTTGGAATCCACTTTGCGGCAGGTGGCTAACGAAGAACAGTCTCTGTTGGAATCCGTGTTACAAATCGGTGGAAGTCTGATGACCTATCGATCCCGGTATCTCTCTAATTTGCAGGTGGCTCCAGTCCTGGATCTTCTGATTTGCGACGAAACGAATCCACGCTCCATTGCCTATCAAGTGCGTAGAATTCACGATCATCTAAATCAGTTGCCCCCTCCCGATCAGTACGGGGCTAGGACGCTGGAACAATCCATCGCTCTCTCTCTGGTTTCCCTGATCAATCTGGCAGATGTCTTTGATGTGGCTAAGCCAAGCAAGCATCAACGGCGGACCGACTTGGAGAAGTTGCTTGACAAGATTCGTGAAGAGATTCCTAGATTGAGTGACGTAATATCGAGCCGGTACCTGATCCATGCAGGGATGCCTAGATCCTTTACCAACCTGGGAGGGTGATTAGGTGGAATATACTATTACCCACACCACTCACTACTCTTACACAAGCCCGGTAAGTGTCTGCCAAAACATAGTCACTCTTACGCCACGCGAAGATGGACGAGTGCGCTGCCTTATACATCGATTGAGAGTGAAGCCTACTCCTATCAATACCCATCGGCGAAATGACTTCTTTGGCAACATTCACACGATTTTCTCAATCGACGAGAATCATGATGATCTAACAATTACTGCTGTGAGCCGGGTCACTGTTAGGCTGCAAGAATTTTCGGAACCGCATCGATTTGAAGCGCCAAACGAATTTGGGAATCAAGCTTCACACACAGATTGGCAAACAGTTTCAAGACATTTGTCACAACAGATACTACCAGATTGGTATCAGTCCAGTAGCTTTCTTTATGATTCCCCGCGCATCCGTCGCAGTCAACATTTTGCTACGTATGCAAGACAATGCTTTCCAAGAGAAACCACAATCTTGGCGGCGGCATTGGATTTGGCTGCTCGGATTCACGCAGATTTTTCCTATGACGCGAAAGCTACCGAAACCCACACGCCTACAGAACATGCGTTTAATATGCGCAAGGGGGTGTGCCAGGACTTCGCTCATATTATGATCGCTTGCCTTCGATCAATAGGAATTCCAGCAAAGTACGTTAGCGGTTACCTGCGTACCATTCCACCTCCGGGAAAGCCACGTCTTGTGGGAGCTGATCAATCCCATGCCTGGGTATCCGTCTACTGCGGCCCCATCAACGGTTGGATCGAAATGGACCCAACCAACAATTGCCTGTGCGGGAACGCTCACATTCCAATCGCCTGGGGCCGAGATTACTCCGATGTGGTTCCTGTACGCGGTGCTTATCTCGGAGGCGGAGAAGGGAAAATTCTGGTATCTGTGGATGTTGTGCCGGTTGAAGATGAGACGGTAAGAACTTGACTCGAAAATTGTCTTTACTTCAGGCGTCGCGCTTGCGATAGTACACAAGTGTGACCAGGCTAACAGCAACCAACGGAACTGTTGACGGTTCTGGTATGACTGCAACGATAATCTTAGGGATTTTTCCGTTTGAATAGTTATGATCACGAATTAGGCTAACGGCGGTCTGCACATTTGCGGCCGCATTCAGAATTGTGGTCTCGAATAAACTCGGATTAGAAACCAGTGGCCACAAATCGTTTTCACCGATCATGATTATAGCCACATCCGGATTCTGATTTAGCCACGGCTTCTGCCTGAGATTATTTACCAGTCCAGCCGTCGTTAGCCCGCTGATGCCATGATTTACAACTGTGAATCGTCCTACTCCGTGTCGGTCGGCAAGTAGCGTGTTGAGTAGCCCAGGATACGAGTCCGCCGAGCCCTGGGTATTGCTATCACCAAAGGCTGCGATCAATGCTGCCGTCAGTGAATTAGCAGGACAAAACGCTAACACAACAAGCAGGACAAATCTACTACGACACTCCACAAAGGTAAAACAGCAACTCATTTTATGACTCCACATGTGTCGTCGCAAAGCGAATTCTCCAAAACGAACACAGGGCGAACCTATTTTAGAAGACGAGTGACATCGCGAAACTTGGGATGTTTGGCGTCGACCATCAATTCGAACAGTGACATTTCCACACAGGTTAGATGCACACCCGAGGCCACCATTCGGCGAAATGCGATTTCCCGATTTAGGGCAGCTCGGGACGATACAGCGTCTGCCGCCAAGTACACTTGGTAACCGTCGTTCAGTAGCACAGCAGCAGTCTGCCAGACGCACACATGCGCTTCGATTCCACATAGAACGACTTGCTTTCTTCCCGCCGCGCGGATTGCAGAATAGATGGCAGCATCCCCACAGCATCCAAAACTAGTTTTGGCGATGGGCTGCAATCCACTTAAGCACTCAGCAACTTCGGGCAGCGTGGCACCTAACTTGTCAGGCAACTGTTCAGCCCAAACGACCGGCAACTCAAGGATTCGGAACCCTTGAATCAAGATCTGCACTTGCCGAATCACCGACTCCGAATCTGCCATCATCCGTGCTAGCTTACCCTGAACATCAACCACAACCAATAGAGCGTCGGTACAGTCCAGGCGATTGATTTGGTTCACAGCGATAATCATCCTATTTACAAAAAACAGATTCGAGCAATAGAAGAAAGACTATTCTAGAACCCACTCATCGTCAAGATAATCAGATTCACAGGTTACCACTCTTAGCAAAGCTATCGCGCTGTTCAGTGCAACTCATTTTTAGCACAGATGGCAAAGCCGGGGCACAGAGGAGAAACGTACAGATCGGTGTCTTTCTTGGTAACCGTTTAAGGAGTTATTAGATTTGTTTGTGTAAGGACCGTATTTGATCGGGTTTAAGTTTAAGTTCACGTTTTAAGTTCAAGCTTAAACCTGAACTTAAACCTAAACTTAAACCTAAACTTAGTCTTAAATCTGAACTATTGCGTAGCTTCGCCTAATTCCGTGAACGTTTACCTTACTTGATACTGGTGTTGGCAAGCCACGGTATTGAGGCCCTTGAGCAGTCAGCTCAGATGGTGGAGGTACATGAATACCGCGAGTCGATCCTCACGGCTGCCTTCGTTCACGTCACATCCTCCTGTTTAAAGAGACGTGGTGCATGAATTCCCAGTGAGTCCTGCCGCTACTCGCTGAACACCACCAATTGGTAATTTGGCTCTGCCTAGTAACCAGTTGATCAACGGCAGGCGGTTTCCGCTTGTTCTTCTCTGTGACGTTGTGCCTCTGTGAGAGGAAGGAGATCAATTGCAGGGCTGTGGTTCTGCTATCGTTCCTAGCGGTGCCACAACCTGGTACTCCAGCGTGCTGGCATGAAAAACTGCCGGTAGTCTCATTCCACCGGCTTGATACGTTGCAATCAATACCGCGTAACGTGCTTTGGATTCAGGGGAATCATGCTCCCCTAAGTTGAAGTCCCTGCCATCTATCCGAAAAACTTACTGGCCGGAAATTTGGTAGGTGCGTTTAGCTGCTTGGCTTTTGGACGCGCCATCATCGGATCTCCTATAGTTGCGAACCAAAACTAAGGTCCCAACCCTAGGGATTCTCAGTATGGATTCTCAAAAACAGGGCGCACATTGGATTGACCGTACCGCTCTAATGTGAACTCCAACCAAAAAAACAAGGGGTTTTTTCAGTACACCCAACTTGATTCGAACAAGTAACCTTCGGTTCCGTAGACCGCTGCTCTCTCCTATTGAGCTATGGGTGCAAGATTGTCTATTTATATCTTAGCGGTTAGCCTTGGTC
>DAIRSD010000131.1:0-10776 GCA_036804625.1 Aureliella sp.
AAATGGATAACACTCTCAGCTTTTGCTGGAACAAAGTCGTATTGCTTCTGATCAGCTTGCGCGCTTTGCATTCGCAGAAAATCAGCCAGCGTCAAACCGCCAACACTGCCAACGGTCAAGAAGCTACGGCGCGAAAGGTTGTTGCCAAAACACTTCATACCAGAATTCTCCTTGGACATTTTTTCGAAATGTGGAAACAAAAGAAGTCGGCAGCCAACACCATTTTACTAGGTTGAACTCCAGCAAGAAACCGGGCCGCTCATCTATCCCTAGTTCAGGCGGGAACCGTCTGACGGTTGGAACTTAGGGAACTCAACTGGCACTACAGCGGCTACTCGGCTGTTATCTTCCGGTGAACTACTAAAGGCGGGACGTTCGGCAGGCGGCTGAACAATGCGGTCAACCACTTACAAACGCAGCCTTAGTCTAACCCACAGGATACAAATGTCAATTCTTAGTACAGCCTAGGAACGCTTCCCCTAAAGAAAATCCCCTATCAACGGTGCAAACCGGCTGAGAGGGGATTAGGCTAACGAAAGGCTTGCTTAAGGTACCGTAATTTGACGCAGCGAACCTGTCAGATTGCTTCGGCATCCAAGAATGTCATTGACTAGTATGACACCTGTCTTATCCAGATCATGGATGCTTTCTGAGGTAACAACATTCGTCAATTGTCCGCGAATGGCCAAGATGTCTCCCACCAAGACCGTGAAAAGATCGTCGGAGGCACCAGTGACTTCGCCCTGCAGATGGCCCAGGTAGTAGACTTCAGGGTCAGCTAGACCGGTATTAGCGTTCGCCTTAACCGTCAAGCGCAGCCACTGATTTTTGATCGAGTTATCCGGCCATTCAACTAACACGGTGTAAGGATTGGTGCCAGTGACCGTCACCGCAGAAGGCGCTGGTCCCGCGCCCCAGCCAGAGGGTGGATTTAGCCCTTGGTCAAAGCCACCCAGTGGGCTGACCTGAACATCAAAGTCAGATGCGCTTAATGCCCCTGAATTACCCAGATCTTGGATCTCGAACTGAAGACCGTTAATACCACGAGTTGTATTGATCAGATTGTTAATCGTCAGTTGAGTCGGCGTAGTATCCTCCTTGTGAATCACCTTCACCGAATCAACAGCGCTACCCGCACCAGCCCAACCACCATGCACAACCTTACGATCCAAAATGGTTGCTCCGCCCCCAATGGGCACTTCGGACACTTTGAAGTTGTCAACCCAAGCGGAGATGCCCGCTGAAGTTATGCCGCTGCCTAACGCAGCAGAATCGAACTTAGTGCTCCCAGGCGCACCAGTAACATGGCAAAGCGTATCGTTGACGTAAAATTTTACATCGGTCAAAGATATGACCGCCTTCAAATTACGCCAACCGGTTGCCCTTTGATAAACAGTATTTACTCCCTCGCCATTGAGAGTTTGCCAACCGATAGTACCCGGAATGGTGACACGCCCTTGGTAATACAAGTTACTCGTTGGATTGATGGTAGAGTTAAACACGCCAAGCGCGAGTAACTGCGTTAGCGAGCCAGAGTTGTAGGCACCGTTTGCATAGCCTCGTATCTCGACAAATTGTCTCGAGTTATTCCAAAAATTGGGGGGAATTCCAACGACTGGATCAAGCAGCATATCGACACTAAATACAACGTTTTTCGCTGCTGTTGCTTCCGCAATTGACGGTAAATTGCGAATATATCTTCCCAGGTTGTTTGCCGCTGGCGAATCCATTCTAAGAAACTTCCCAGTGTTGCCTTCCAAATTAGAGTCCAAAGTGTAATGAGGATTTTGAGTGAAAAGCCCCCATACAGCCTGGATAGCAGCGGTATCTGCGTAGGACTCGAAGTCCTCCAACAAAATTACAGTTTCAGCACGAGCCGTAAGGCTGGCCAGCCCAACTAGGCAGGTCAGCAAGACGGAGCAGGTCAATCGACCGAGTTTCATAATAAGAATCTCCTTTTGAAAAACAGACAAAATACTGAACCAAAATCTAGTGGCCGTACCCGAGTCCACTATCATAAACCAAGTCAAGGTCTAAGTTGGGTCTCGGGAGCGAAAAAACAGAAATTTAGCAAGAATGACACTTCTCGCTGCGAGGCAACTGAAAAGGAATTGTGCCTTGGTAAGGCACTAGAACGTGGAAAATACCCACAATCGGGGTGTTGGCTTACCGGTCCAGATACGCAAGCGTCGATTTTACAAGTGCCGGTGGTGTGCCGGCGCGAAACGACGTTTTGGTGTACTCCAAGTTTACCGTCCAACCGACGACCCATTGGATGCTTGAGAATTTCTTGAAACATCGGCTGGCAGATCCTTTTCCGTAATTGGCATTTTTGGGGGGAACGACTTCGGCAATGGCTGTTGCACCATCTGCAATTTCTATGGCCACTTGATCGCGCGCGACATGACGAATCAAGCTAACCCAATCAAGTACTGTAAGTTTTTAGCTTGTAACTAGCTGGGTCATTTGATAAAAAAGTGGAACGAAGTGTTTTTCACTGATGCTAAACAACTGATCTAAGTCGCAATAAAGTAGCTTCATTCATGATGTCAAAAGATGACGATCCAAGTGACGACTTGATAGATCGCTTTCTTCAAGGCACCAGTCGCACCTTTGCTTTGGCGATACCGCTGCTTGCCGCTCAGCGTCGAAGACAGATTGGCTTAAGCTATCTACTGTTTCGAATCGTGGACAGCATCGAGGATGCAGCAGATACTGATGTAGTAGTCAAATGTGAGTTACTTTTGGCTTTAAGTCGTCGCTTCAGCCAGACGAACGTCGGCCTGGTCCATTCTTCGGATGCTGCGACTAACCATGGTTCCCTGGCTGCCGTTCCAATTCAATTCAGGGGGCTGTGGCCAGATGACAGCCCAACTGGCCAGTTGTTGCTAGCTTTCCCTAGATTGTTGGCCATTTTGGAATCTATACCGACTTCTGTTCAAGAAGTGATTTGCAAGTCGCTTAATTCAACGATCAGTGGGATGCACAAATTTATCGAAGCTTCGAAGGGATTGCCGCGCCAGATTCAACTTCAGTCGCTTGATGATCTTCGGGCTTACTGCTACGTGGTGGCTGGGATCGTCGGCGAGATGCTAACAGACATTTTTGTTTACCATCATTCTTGCGGACAGGCGGTTTATCACGATCTACGTCGGCATTCCATAGGCTTCGGGGAGTTCCTTCAACTTGTAAACATTTTGAAGGACTCTAAAGTGGATGCCGCCGGAGGGCGACTGTTTATTCCCGGCGAAGCCTCTCGTGAAAGCGTATACCAGTTGGCAATGGTCGGCATGGAGGACGCACGGACGTATATTTCTTTGTTAGCACGCAACGGGTTCCCAAAAGATATTGTCCTGTTCTGTCGCTTCATTTTTATGCTAGCGGAGGGTTCGCTTCAGCGGCTACGTGACAGAGGAGCTGGCAGCAAATTGACCAGGACCGAGGTGTCGCAGATATTGACTGCAGTCCAGTCAGATAGCGCTTACCTTTCGGAATATGGCCTGGCGTAATTGATTCAGAGCGTTTGGACTCGCATTGCATATGCATCGAAGAATTGCTACACTCCGCTGATCTGATTTAATTCCTCAAGGTAGCGGGATCAGCGATGGCAAGGATGCCAACTGGAAAAAAGAGGGTCTGCATTGTCGGTGCAGGTCCTGGCGGGCTCGCCAATGCGATGCTCATGGCCAAAGCCGGTGCGGACGTAACGGTATTTGAGCGTGCAGAGCGAGTCGGCGGACGCTGTGCGGCCATCGAAGCGAATGGATTTCGATTTGATACCGGTCCGACATTTTTTCTTTATCCACGGGTGCTTGAGGAGATCTTTCAAGCGGTTGGTCGCGATTTGTGGCGCGATGTGCCGATGACTCGTTTGGATCCCCAGTACCGACTTGAGTTTGGCCTGGGAGGACGCATTGATGCGACCGGGGATTTGGAACGAATGCGAATGGAAATTTCTCGCATCGCTCCACAGGATGCTGATTCCTTCGTTCGCTTTATGAATGAAAACCGGAACAAATTGGAAAGATTCCGCCCGATTTTGGAGTCTCCCTTCAACAGTCTATTGGATTTGCTTCGGCCATCAGTGCTCAAGGCTGCACCATGGGTTCGTCCCTGGAGATCGGTGGCTGATGATTTGCGCAAGCACTTCTCAGACCCTCGGCTGGTCACCGCTTTCTCCTTTCAGTCGAAGTACTTGGGCATGTC
Source organism: Aureliella sp. (assembly GCA_036804625.1). Taxonomy (GTDB): domain Bacteria; phylum Planctomycetota; class Planctomycetia; order Pirellulales; family Pirellulaceae; genus Aureliella. The sequence goes on from DAIRSD010000131.1 coordinate 4,207, forward strand.
CCCATTTCAATGTCCTAGTTTGTTTACGATTCTTGCCTTTCTGGAGTACGAATACGGTGTATTTCACCCGACGGGCGGTTGTGCCGCGGTGAGTGAGCGGATGGCCGATATCGCACGCGACCTGGGTGTCGACATCAGGTTGAACGCACCAATCGAAACACTTCACTTCCAGGGTCGCAAGGCGGTTGGGCTGAGGACATGCAATGGCGATCGCACGTTTGATTCGTTGGTCATCAACGCGGACTTTGCTCAGGCGATGAAAACTCTCGTTCCAGATCAACTCAGAGGAAAATGGAAAAACAAGAAACTGGATCGCAGCAAGTACTCTTGTTCAACGTTCATGCTGTATTTGGGTATCGAGGGACTTTATGACCAACTTCCACACCACACGATCTATATTGCCAAGGATTACGAACGGAATCTGGATGAAATTGACCGTCTAAAGATTCTGTCAGAAGATCCGTCGATCTATGTTCAGAACGCCTGTGTGACCGACAGTTCACTGGCGCCCCGCGGGAGGAGTACTCTGTAGGTTCTGGCTCCCGTGACGCATCAAAGCCCCAACGTCGACTGGAAGTCGCAAGCCAGCATGTTCCGGCAGCGGGTGTTGCGGCAGATGGAAAAGCTTGGTTTGCATGACGTCGAGCCCCGAATTCGTTTTGAAAAAATGATAACCCCAGACGACTGGCAGAACACCTATCAGGTCTTCCGCGGAGCGACATTCAATCTGGCGCATAACTTGGGACAAATGTTGCATGCCCGTCCCAAGAATCATTTTACGGATCTGCAACAGGTTTACCTGGTAGGCGGTGGGACTCATCCTGGTAGCGGATTACCGGTCATCTATGAGTCCGCTCGCATCTCGGCGCGGATGATGTGTGAAGCCTTGCGATTGGAGTTTCCCGAGGCAATCGTGGAATCCAAGGAATGGACTTCCACATCGACCGTTCAGAGGAGGGCAGCGTGATGGGGCGGCCTGTCCTGACCACAATGCAACCAGCAGCGGCCGTTCTTCCACGTCTGCACACAGCCCATACGCTTGCTGACGCCAGCCTTCACTTGGCTGCCAGTGAAAATTTCATCAAAGTAGTAGATGCCTACTGGGAGACTGCGCGCACTGCGCAGTCCGAATGGTCGACATGGCGAATCCAGGATCGACTGAAGGTGCTCAGGCGCCTGCGTATGGCCGTCGCTGAAGACCCTCGAGCCCTAGCGAAATCGGTTCATCGGCAGAATATAGCCGAAACGCTGGCCGCAGAGGTACTGCCTTTGTTGGACGCATGTCGCTTCCTGGAAGGTGAGGCACCGCGCATCCTCCGTGAACGGACTATTGGCGGGCGTGGTCGTCCGAAGTGGCTCTGGGGAAACTCGGTGGTATTGCGGCCAGAACCCCTGGGTGTCGTCCTGGTCATAGGTCCTTCCAACTATCCCATGATGCTACCGGGTATTCAAGGGTTACAGGCGATTGCAGCCGGAAATAGCGTCTTAATCAAGCCAGCCGTGCATGGCACGCCCTCCATCCAACATCTACTGACGCTAGCCAAATCTGCGGGATTGCCCGACGGCGTTATGCAGGTCTTGCCGGAGGAGCCAGAGGCGGCCGCACTCGCGATACGCAAAGGTGTTGACAAAGTCTTCTTGACGGGATCTGCCAACACCGGACGAGCGGTCAGTCATGAACTGGCCGAGTCGACGACACCTTGTGTCATGGAGTTGTCAGGCTGCGACGCAGTGTTCGTTTTGGAGGATGCAGATCTGAATCTGGTCAGCGACTGTTTGTTGTTGGGATTGACCTTCAACCAAAGTCAAACCTGTATGGCACCCAGGCGAGTCTTTGTGCGTCATAAGCAAGCCGACGAGCTTGTGCGGCTGCTGAAAGCGAAACTGGAAAATCGTGTTCGTTCTGTGTTGGACCAGCAGCAGGCACAAGACGGTTCGTCTGCGAGTACTCAACCTGCCGGGGTTCGCTTCTCAGCCCCAGCAACGCGGCGGGACCGGATGCAGGAGCAGTTGATAGCCGCAGCGGTCCAGCAGGGAGCGGAGCTGGTCGTCGGTTCCCTAGCCGGAGGCAGTTGTGAAGACCAAATCGGAGTAGTGGTTCTTGATCGCGTTAGCAGTCAGATGTCTATTGCCCAAAAGGATCTATTTGCTCCGGTCTTGTCGGTGATTCGAGTTGAGTCGGACTCACAAGCGCTGCAAGAAAATGCAAAATGTCCTTTTGCACTTTGCGCAACCGTGTTCGGTTCCAGGGCAAGCTGCCATGAATTGGCGCGTCGTATTCCGGCTGGATGCGTGGTGATCAACGACATGATCGTTCCAACGGCTGACCCGCGGGTGCCATTTGGTGGTCGTTTGATGAGCGGTCATGGCAAGACGCGCGGTCAGGCAGGTCTGCTGGAAATGACTCACCTCAAAGCCATTGTGGCCACTCGCCGTTGGTTCAAGCCTCATTTGCATCAGCCCACCGTTGCCGACTCGGAAGTGTTGGAGCATCTGATTCGGTTGGAACATGCAGCTAGTCCGCTGCAAACCTTAAAAGCCTTGCCAAAGATGATTCGAGCTACCATTCAGCAGGTCCAACTCCGTTCAAAATCAATTGATTTTTTGCAAGAAAGGTCTACTCAAGGAACCAGATCATGAAGAATCAAGCAGACACTATCGTAATTGGCAGCGGTTTAGCTGGACTTGCCACCGCCTGTACACTTGCGGCCCGTGGTTATTCGGTAACCGTTGTCGAAAAGAATGACTGGCTAGGTGGCAAAGCCGCCCTTTTGGAAGATCGAGGCTACCGATTTGATATGGGGCCGACAATTCTAACTCTACCGTCGGTTTTGCATCGAGTCTTCCAGGAAGCCGGTCGAAAGCTTGACGAGTATCTTGATATGTTACTACTGGATCCTCATTTGCGTTTCTTTTACGAAGATGGCACGCACTTTGATCTGTTGGAATCGTTGCCGGAGATGAAGAACCGGCTGCGTGAGTACACTGGCACCGAGGCAACAGGAAATGGTTATGAGAAGTTCATGGCCATCTCGAAGAAGCTAGATGAAGTTTCCAACAAGTTCTTTTTCTGGAAGAGCGTCGGTGGGATCGCCGATACGATGAATGTCAAGGAGTCGCTATCACTGGATGTTCTGCGCGATGTGATGAGCCTACGATTTGGTCGAACCGTGGCTGGGCTTGTGCGAAGTCACATTCCGGATGCCCGAATTGCACAGATGATCGATCACTTCACACAATATGTGGGCTCCTCACCGGAAGCATCGCCGGCTGTGCTGTGTGGAATCGCACACATGCAAACGAATGAAGGAATTTGGTATCCCATGGGAGGCACGCGAGCCGTCCCTGAGGCTCTGGTGCGGCTGGGACGAGAATTGGGCGTGCAGTATGTCACGGGACGGCAAGTCAAGTCGATTGATTCCCAGTCTGACAGGGTCACAGGAGTCACACTGGACAACGGACAATCCCTGAAAGCGACCACGGTTGTGTCCAATTCCGACTGTGTTCGGACCTGTGAGGAGTTATTGCCGAACAAGGTCGCTAAACAGTTCCTCAAGAAGCGGAAGTTTGAGGCTGCCTGTTCGGGTGTCGTACTCTATCTGGGGCTTCGCAAGAAATACAAGCATATTCTGCATCATAACTTTGTTTTTAGTCGCGATCCCCATGTTGAGTTCGATCAGATTTACAATCAAGGGGAACCCGCGGCAGATCCTACCTGTTACGTTTGCGCTCCGTCTCTCTCCGGGGACAAGGTCGCGCCGGGAGACGGCGAGGCGTTGTACGTTCTGGTTCACACGCCCTACCTGCGCAAGCATCACCAATGGGATAAGATGTTGCCAGCCTACCGCAACGTGATCATTGACAAGCTAAAGAAAACCGCAGGTATGGAGGATATCGAGGAGCGGATCGAAGTCGAGCATACGTTGACTCCGGCCGATATCCACCGACGTTATCACGTGCTGAATGGAGCTATTTACGGATTGGCGAGCCACGGACGATTCTTGGGAGCTTTTAAGCCGGCCAATCGCGTTGCGGAAATGAAGGGCCTGTATTTAGCAGGCGGTTCTGCGCATCCCGGACCAGGCATGCCCATGGTGGTTATGTCCGGTTGGATAGCCGCTGACACCCTGGATCAGGATTTGAGTGCTTCAGGCATGGAAGAATCTAAGAGTTCATTCGTCAAAGCGGCTTGATTGCCGGCAGCCGCGACAAAATTTCCGTCGGCGGAGCGACGGTTTGGGAATAGCTCGTCGCTCCGTTGATGGGCAAGGCAATTGTGTTTGGAAATGAAATGTCCGAGCTGGCATCCAAGATACTTCACTGGGGTTTTCGACGATATGTTCGCCGCTTTGTGCGCAGGCACTTCAACGCAGTGCGCGTCGCGGATTGGCAGCCACTGACGGATTTGCCCGCAGGGCCTGTAGTCTGTTTCGTCAACCATCCAGGCTGGTGGGACCCGATGACCGCCGTCCTGATGACGGACCTAATGTTTTCTGATCGCAACTTCGCTGCACCCATGGATGCAGACGCGCTGCGAAGCTATCCGGTGCTCGAGCGGCTTGGATTTTTTCCCGTCCAACGAGAGACTTCCGGTGGTGTCAAGGATTTCCTGCGCACCAGTCGCGAACTGCTCAACAGCCCAAACACGATCCTCTGGTTGACACCTACCGGGAAGTTTCACGATGCTCGTCAACCGGCACCCTTTCTGAGTGGGCTTAGTTACCTGGTAGATAACAAATTTCATGGCACCGCAGTTCCCATGGCCATCGAGTATACGTTCTGGAACGAACGGGCTCCGGAGTTGCTGCTTCGATTCGGTTCGCCGGTAAAGTGCGCTGAATTACCCCAAGACCGAGCTGCTCGAAGCATCGAGTTGGAACGGAGCTTGACCACCACCCAGGCGCTACTGGCTGAACTTGCGATGGCGCGCGACCCAGCCGGGTTCCCCACAGTGGCCCTAGGCCGGGCGGGAATAGGAGGCGTCTACGACTATTGGCGAAGGATCATGGCCAGAATTCAAGGTCGTCAGTTTCAGGATCGGCACAGCAGTGGGCAATTAGAGACCGTTAAAATGATCAAAGGGGAAATGGTATGAGCACTTTCGCCACGTCGATTATCATCTGGTCATCGCTGGCCGCTAGTAGTTTTGTAGCCGCCATGTTCTTGATCAACTTACTGTTTTTCCGCAAGACGAAATCCTTGGGCGGATTATTATCAGAAGGCCATAATACGGCCTCAGTGACATGCGAAGTCTCTGTGCTGGTTCCAGCTCGTAACGAGGCTCTTCGAATCGGACCACTCCTGGACTCTGTTCTGGAAAGTCAGGGGGTTCGATGCGAAATCTGTGTCCTGGATGACGAAAGTCAGGATGGTACAGCAGCCATTGTGCAGGACTACTCCCAGCGGCATTCTAACGTTCGATTGCTCAAGGGAGCCTCGATTCCCGCAGGTTGGAGCGGTAAGCAGTTTGCATGCTACCAATTGGCTCAGCAAGCAACCCATGAAGAGATGATCTTCTTGGATGCAGATGTACACCTTTCAAAAAATGCTTTGCTGCGCGCGGTTGATCAACGGCGACGCAGCGAGGTGGATTTGTTGAGCGGGTTTCCGCGGCAACGAGTTGTCAGTATGGGAGAACAGTTGTTGATTCCGCTGATCCACTTGATACTTCTATGCTTCCTACCATTTGTTCTCATGCGATGGACTCGCATGGTCGGAGCCGCAGCGGGTTGTGGACAGTTCTTCCTGACAACGAAAATGGCTTACGAGCGTAGCGGTGGACACCGCTCGATCAAGCAGTCATTGCATGATGGCATCATGCTGCCGCGCGCCTATCGCAAGTCGGGATTGAAGACAGATCTCTGCGACGCGTCCGATTTGGCCACTTGCCGCATGTATACTTCTTTTGAGGAAACCTGGTCCGGCCTACTCAAGAACGCAAGTGAGGGTTTTGCCAAGATGCCATTGCTACCTGTTGTTACCCTGCTGATGCTGTTTGCATTTGTCTGTCCGGTACTATGTCTGGCTGGCCTAGCAGCAGGCTTGATCGAGGCAACCTGGCTGCCAATGGTCTTATGGTCATGTGCCATGAGCTACCTGCCGAGGATTCTGTGTTGCCTCAAGTTCGATCGCGCTTGGGTGGCTTGTCTATTTAGTCCTATTTCCATCTTGCTGTTTCTAGTCATTCAATGGACTGCATTGATTCGAAAATCACGCGGTCGTGGCGTGCAATGGCGGCAGCGAGACTATGCAGTGGTTCCATCATGAGTGAGTCGTCCCCATCCAAGAATGCGACCATTCTGAGTCTTCAGGATGTTCGCAAATCTTATCGCGGACGGGAGGTTCTGAAGGGGATATCGCTACGGCTTAGGCGGGGAGAGTTGCCAGGCTTCTTCGTGCCCAACTGAGCCGGCAAGACGACCATGATCCGTTGCATTAGCGGGCTCCAAAAACCGGATTCCGGTGCCATTTTGCGTCATGGCTTGGATGTTGGGCAGCATGGCAGCTCCGTTCGACTTGGATTAGTGCCGCAAAATATGGATGTCTATCCCGATTTGTCGGTCAAACAAA
>DAIRSD010000132.1:0-6537 GCA_036804625.1 Aureliella sp.
ACGATTATCGAAATAGTTAGATAGAAGAAGAGATATTGATCGAAGAGGAAGTAAAGCGAGATCAAAATAAAATTGATAAGATATCAGCAAACACTACTAGTCGAGGCTTTGGTCTGGAAATATTGAACAGCAAAGATCATGCTGACCCTTGGGGAGAGCCAAACGTCAGCCGTGTTGTTGTTGGCGGAACGTTCCAAGAATTTGTCAATGACCCAGCCGCTCCTAGTGGATTGCTGGGAGTTGCTCAGTCGGTTGATACAGGCAACTTCAATACTACCGAAACTGCGATCGTAATGCATGATGTTTTTATCAGCACTTTCGGGCAGGTGCCCTTGGCGGCTGGTGTATCGCGTATTGACCTCGTTGCTGAATTGATGGCTATGGTCATCACGCACGAAGCGGGACATTACTTTGGCGGTTGGCATCAAGACCCGGCTAACGCTGCCCAAGGGGTGATGGATCAGGTCTACGATCCGTGTGTCTCTTCCGGCTCGGGTCCCGATCTGATCTTTGGGAACGCTGACGACGACCCCTTGCAGTTTACCGATGACCGTTTCAACATCGGTGGCGGGGTATTCGAAACGGCTGGCATCAACGATACGGTTAATTGGATCGGCTGGGCGATGCCTGGATTGGTGGGGGGCGGCAGAGTTGACGGTACGCTTTATGACGACAAGAATCTGAATCGAGTTCTGGATTCTACGGATGGACGCCTTGAGAGCATTCGCGTTTATGCGGATCAGAACAACAATGGCCTATTTGATACTGGCGAGCTATTCACCAATAGCCGCGCAGACGGCAGCTACCGGCTGCCACTGCCAGCGGGGACTCACGTCGTTCGCGCCGATGTGCCGCAGAGCTATCGAGCGGTGGCTCCGGTATCGAATTCTTATGTGGTTACCGTCGCCGACAACCTGGTTAACACGGGTCTTCATTTTGGCTTCCAAGTACCCAGCTCCATTCATAACGGCATCGTTTGGAACGACACCAACGGAAATGGCTTGCGCGATGCAGGCGAACCTGTCGAACGCGATGTTTGGGTGTACATTGACACGGACGAAGATGGCAGGCTGGACATCGGCGAACCTACGGTGCGGACCAAATCCGACGGAACATACACCTTTAGCACGCTTCCTGCTTCTGCCACGGGAGCCACACCTAGACCGTTCACGGTCCGAATTGTAATGAAACCCGAGTGGACCCAGACGTTCCCTGGAATCGGTTCTAACCTTGGACACACGATCACGTTATCTTCCGACCCGATAATTGCAGCGCAGCAGATTCGTGGACTGGATTTTGGCGTCCGAACAGTTATTCCTGTGATCAATCGCGACTACGGGGACGCGCCAGAGTCCTACGGGGTTGCCAGCCATGTTCAAACGGTCGGTTTGCAACTTGGGTCACTTTGGGATTTTGAATCCGCGTCACAGTTCTCGGCGACAGCTCAGGGAGACGATACCCTGGGGGTCGACGACGAAGATGGTGTCGAATTGACTCGACCTTTGGTTCGCGGAAGCAGCGAAAACCGAGTTCGTGTGGTTGCGACCAACTCTACCGGTCAGCCTGCTTATCTAAACGCATGGCTAGACAGCAACAAGAACGGCATCTTCGAGGGATCCGAACAAATCTTCGACGACCGGTTGGTATCAACGGGAACGCAGCTATTAAATTTTTCTATTCCAGCGACGGCGCAGTTGGGTAATACCTTTGCTAGATTCCGATACAGCCTTCAGAATAACCTAGGCCCAACCGGTGAAAGCACCAGCGGAGAAGTTGAAGACTACCAATTCGAAATAGTGGGCTCTTTCTCTCTTGCCGTTGATGACACGGCCAGTGTACGTGCCGGTTCGTCTGGTAATTCCATTGACGTTCTGGCCAACGACTTCCGAACGGCTGGCGAGTCGCTAACTGTTGTGCGAACCAGTGGAGTGACATCAGTAGTCGGTATCGCCACGGTAAGCGGCGATGGGATGCGAGTGATCTATTCGCCACCTGCGGGCTTCACTGGCTTGGATTCGTTCACTTACACCATGCAGAATAGTCTCGGCGAGACGGGGACAGCGACGGTTGTCGTATCGGTGAATCTATTCTTCGAGAATCCTCAAGCGCTGGATGACAGTTTTGACGTGCCGGTCAATGGACAGGATATTCCGCTGAACGTACTGGCCAACGACATCGAAGGCCAGGGTGGTGCGCTGAGCATTATCTCCGTGACTCAGCCTGATAAGGGTGGTGCCATTTCGATTACTACCGGCGGCAAGAGCTTGCGTTACACGCCGGCACGAAGCTTTGGCGGTACCGAATCGTTTTCCTATACGGTCATGGATGCTTCCGGGGCTCGTTCTACGGCTCGTGTTACATTACACACTATCCCCGGAGCCCGCCTGGATGACCAGGTTCTAATTCAGTTCGTGGCCACAGACCTTTCCGGCAATCGGATCTCGTCGATTGCTCAGGGGCAGGAGTTCAAGATTCGAGTACTCGTTGATGATCTGAGGCATGATGCCAACAATCCAGGCACCAGTGCAGGTGTCTTCGCTGCCTTCATGGATATGCTCTATAGTGCGCAATTAGTTTCGCTAAAGCCTGATACCACTCCAGGCTCTCGATTCAATTTTGATGTCGATTTCCTAAACAATTACGTCAATGATACGACCGGAGATGCTTCGATCCCTGGCGTGATCAACGAGTTTGGAGGGGCAAATAGCGCCTTCAACATGAACAATCCGAACCCAACCGTCATGGCCGAACTAACATTTACGGCTCGGGCCGCTGGCATCGCTAATTTTATGCCAGATCCGGCTGATGACGTGGATCGGTCAGATACCTTGCTGTTCAACGTTTCTAGCACGCCGGTGCCCAAAGAACGCATCCGATTCGAGGGGACTCTACTGCAGATTTTCGGCGACGGGGTACAGTTCCCTCAGGCGGTTGATGATTCTGCAAATGTTGCGGTCAATGCCGTGCGTGCGCCAATTGACGTGCTTGCCAATGACCAACGTGGATCGACCGGAAGCGTACAAATCATTTCGGTAACCCAAGGCGCGCGCGGGACGGTCAACATCGAGAATCGAAATGGCAATCCGGCCGATCCGATAATCACTTACACGCCAAACTCGAATTTCTCAGGCTTTGACCAATTTACATATTCGATCCAAGACTCCCGAGGCATCCCTTCGTTTGGAACGGTATCGGTTCGAGTGGGTGAGCTGGCACCGGCCAATACTACAGCGGCCTTTGATCTAGTAGTGACTGATCTGAATGGCAATTCGATTGAGCAAATCCAAGCTGGACAGCAGTTCCAGTTGCGAGGTTTTGTGCAAGACGTTCGGGCCAATGGAGCCAATCGAGGGTTGTTCACAGCATACATGGATGTCCTTTATAACTCGGCTTTGGTTTCTCCGGTTCTAAGCAATACCAATAATCCGAATTTGGGTTTTCAAGTTAGCTTTGGCCCGCAGTACGGTCAAGTTCGCGAAGGTGATGTGCGCATCCCAGGAATTATCAACGAGATTGGTGCTCAATCTAGTGCCGACACGCCTTTGGGATCAGGCCAGTTCTTGCTGTTTGTTGTGACCATGACAGCCAACAACACTGGCACCGTCGTATTCCAAACCAACCCAGCCGATATCACGCCATTCCACGATACGTTGACCTGGATTCCTGCCGAGCCTGTCACGCCTGACAAGATTCGTTTTGGCACCGACCAACTACGTATCGTGGCTGCCTCCGGCGGAGGTGCTAGCGGAGAGTTTCATAACGCCAATCGGCCACTGGATGTGAACAATGACGGAAACGTGTCAGCCATCGACGCTTTGTTGGTGATCAACACCTTAAATGGCATCCAGCTTAATGGTTCGGGCGAAGGGGAATCCACTAGCCGGTTCTTTCCGGATACAAGTGGCGATGGCCGAGTCAGTGCACTGGATGCGCTGTTGGTGATCAATCAATTGAATTCTCGAAGCCAAGGCGGATCGGGTGAAGGGGAAGGCAGCGGGTCGTTGTCGGCACCGCTGGTCAGCGGATCGGCTTCAGGCCAGAACCCGACTCATTCAGTATCACAGCTCAATGTGCAAACACAGCAGGTTGCTAGCACTTCACGCTCTTTAGGAATGCCCGGTACAACAAGTCAGTCTTATGCGGCTCAGGTCGACTTGGGTATCCAGGAAGACGATGATGAAATGAATTCAATCGATGAATTGCTTGAAACGCTAGCCGTGGATGTCAACAAACAGCTTGGTAGCGGCTTGGCAGGCTAAGTGGACTATGTTTCGTAACAGATAGTGGATTTTAATTACGAGATGCACCTTTCAACTACGCGTATAAATAAACGGAAGCGGCCACAAGTGATCACTTGTGGCCGCTTTTTTGTGTTTGCTGAAGCCTTTGCGGCTCGGAACTGACAACTTCGACTTAGCCTATCCCCCAACCAAGCCTAGCGTCGGGGAAAGTCGTTCGCCCAAGCAGTGTTCGATTAGAAATTATATAGTGCTCCGATGTTCACACCGTGCAGCACGATGTAGTCCTTGGAGTTAATCGTGATTAGATCACGATCTTGTCCTCGATATCGGACGTTGCCCACTGCCGTTGCGACACCACTGGCTACGATCGCACGATAACCTGCGGTGGCTGTCCACTTGGGCGACAATCGGACTCCCATACCGGCTCCCAGTTCACTCATGAAAGCAACCCGGCTACTGCGGCGCGAAACATCATAGTTCGCGCCTGGAACACCAAAGTCATACGCAAGTGCACCGGCTGTCCCCAAGCGAGTGTCCAGAGAAGCTTCGTTGCCGAAGATACCGGCGCGAGCCATCGAATACAGGTTGGCACGGCTTCCCAGGCAGTAGTCGGTTCGTCCACCTACTTGGAAGCCAACCAAGTGGTTAGTCGTCGAAACGTCGTAGCTGAGCGTTTGACCGGCAGGAATCGCTGCTCCAACGGCTGCGTATTCAAAGTTGTCGCGGAACTGGAAGTAACGAACACCAGCCAGCCAGCTAAGATTCAAGCGCGAACCGCAAGGCGGAGCCGAATAGCAGCAAGGACCGGTTGCATAGCGGCTAGGTGGGCAGCAAGTGCCGCAACTTCCGCAATCAGACCAGCCTCCACAATCTTGTCCGCAACCTCCATTTGGGCCACAACCGCCAAACATGGTACCACCATGTCCGCGAGTGCCACTAAACAGAGTGCCAGCGGTTGCCTGATTAAAGGTGCGAGACGCACATCCGACAGCGAAGCCTAGCAAGTTGATTTCCACGTTGTGGAATTCGCTGGATCGGCGTAGGCGATGCGAGGCCGTGTTGTCATCGTACGTATCGGAATAGACATCCCAAGGACCACCTGCACCCGGCAGTTGGTACTCGCCAACTTGGAAGATGGATGATCGCAAACCACCGCCCGCATCATCCACCGACACCATCTGATCTTCGGGGTATAGACCCCAGTAGCCTACTTGAATCGCATTTTTGCCGCAATTGAAATAGCGACCTCCGATCAGCTCAAGGCCAGGGATGATACCTGGCTGCGCATCGCCGCTGTACAGCACTGGCATGCCTGCATCATCTACTGAAAGCAGCCTGTTGTAGTCGTCGATTCGATTAAACAGTAGAACGCCACCTCCAGCGAACCAAGGCTTGGCTTGCGGTGGCAGAGCCAGTCGCTGGCCACCAAAGTGCCGCCCTTGTTGGAAGTAACCTTGGTGTCCGCCATAGCAGTTGGCTCCGCAATCCACGCTGGTAGCGCTAAATGCGTAGGGTGTTGCTCCTTGATACTGGGGCGCATAACCGTATCCGCTATCTCCAGTGGCACAAGAACTACAGCCGCTGGTAGCCCCTTGAGCTTGGTAGTGAGTCACAGGGGCGGACTGTGGTACAGCTCCTGGATGAGCAATGGGTGGCGGGACAATGGTTTGAGGCGCATACTGCGGGGAGGTTGGCAGCGGCTGCTGAAGAACCGAGCCCGCATTGCCAGCAGCAGCTTGGGCTGCTGGGTTTGAGTAGACAGCTTGGTCCTGCGCCCCTGTCAGGTGATATTGCTGCGGATGGACGTAGGGTGCCTGAACTTGGTAAGAACTTGGACTAGTATTGTAAGGATTGTATTGAGACCACGCCGTTTGAGCGTGTGCCATGCCAATCGACAAGGCGAAACTGTACAGCCAAAAACGTTTCACGACTAACTCCTCCTTGAGTTGGCGAATTTTTTAATGCGGCAGGGATTGCCATTCGTACTTTCCCTGCAAGTCATCCGTTGACGGGTGATTTCCCTGGATGCTGCCAATGCACGCTCCGATCGATACCTTGGCCAGTCCTTGCATCGTCCGGGCAGACAGTCACTTTCGAACAAAATCGCATTCGGATTGATCAGACAACCGCCAAGCGGCCAAACAATCCTTGAAAATGCCAACAGTTTCTTAATCCAAGAAGACCCCGCAACCGTCAGGAGCAATCCATTTTGCCCAGACCGTCAACGAGCCATGGCACTTCTACTTAGCGAGCGGCAGAGCAGGTCTCACCGTAGCGGGACTCGCCAGAATTCCTT
>DAIRSD010000132.1:6547-10757 GCA_036804625.1 Aureliella sp.
AAAATACGATTCTAGACATACATCCCTAAATCCTGTATCTCTAGTGAGTGTCACTTCGACTATGCAGATACGGGAACTCTGGCGAGTTCCACTACGAATGGAAGAGTTTCATCCGCCGCTCGCCCTAGTTCGAACAAAGAAGTACTTTCTGTGAGCTGCGACAAATACCACTTGGCAATGGCTTGCAATCTAAAAACGCACGTCTTGTATCGTCCAAAAGAAAACTCCGGTCAGTCCACTCTCGGACCAACCGGAGCCAAAAGTTTAGCCATCTATTCGCGTGACCATAGATCATCTCAGGTCATAGAGGATTCCAATCAGCTATGGGACACCACCCGAAATTTCAGCCAGTTTATCAGTTTCGATGCTAAAACTTAGCGGAATTTCCGCAGCGCAGTCGGATAAATCAGTCTTGATCACAATTTTTCCTGTTACCTCTCGATCTAGCAAGGCGTCCGAGTCCAAAGCGTTCTTTACCTTTGGTGCGATTGTCAACTGTAGCATGTGAGCGCGACTGGGTCGTGTGGGAGCTTGGAAACGAATTTCAGCCACCTCAGACGAAATATCCAGTATTGAGAATTCTGACTTGCTGGTCAGGGTTACCCGCTTGGTAATTGGTTCATTGGGTTTGACTGGTCCTAGTGCCAAACTGGTGGGAGCAGTTTGCAGGGGTTTGTCAACTTTGCCTGAAACGTGGATCGGAAACGTTTTCAGCCTGTTGTCGTTGGTGTGAATGACCAATTGATTTTCGAAGTAGCCTTCGGGGGCGGACCCGTCCAGAAGCACTTCGATAGCATAACGAACTTTCTGGCCCTCGCGGCTAACCACTTCGAAATTGGCCTTCAAGAAGGAAAAAGGGCAAGTAATCTCTTGAATAGTCCAGTCGGCACGACCCAAATAATTCAATTCCAAGGCCAGTTTCGCCCCGGCCCCTTCCGGTACGCTGCCAAAAGCGGCTTCGTAGGGTTGCAGAACGATATCGCTGCGGATATATCCGCGAACGTTCAGTTGGATCTCGGTGTATTGTGGTTGAGAAAGAGTGACGGTGACTGTTGCCTTTTTCTCCCCAGTGAAGCGATCTGTATTAAATTTGGCTAACACCGCTCCGGTTTCGCCAGGCTTGATCACTTTGTCTATGATGGTTGGCGTGGTACAACCGCAACTGGTTCGCACGGATTGCACAATCAGGTCCGATGAGAACGGGTTATGAAGCACGAATCGGTGTTCCGCTTTAGATGCCTTGGGAACTGCTCCAAAATCGTGCTGTCTCTGATTGGGTGGCAAAACATCTGAGACAGACTGCGCATGAAGTGCGCAGACGCTCTGCGCGACCATCGCGCAGGCCAATACAAGAAATCGCATGGGAAACTCCAGGGTAGGGATGGTAGAAAGCGACATCGGTTCAGTTACGACTGAACCACAACCACAGTTTGGAGTCCATTCACGGCCGGAGACTCGGCATGCCTAGTTTTGGAGCGGGGCAAGCCAAGATCTGGCCACTTCCAGACACGAGTTTTGGAGCGGGTGCCTGGTGGACTTGCACGGACGGCTGGGGGTGCCGACGTGCCTGTCTGACTCTATCGTATTCACCAGGGCGGATAATTTCCAAAAAAATCTGAATTTACTCAAGTCCAGTTTTGGAGAAATCCAACAATTGGGAGAATCCACAAAGCAAAAAAAAACGGCCAGTATTACCCTCATGGTAAACTGACCGTCTTTGCTTAACTCCACCAGATCATCATCCGGACGGGTGGAAGGTATTTTACCGGTTCTGTTGTCGGCCCTCGGGAGGCCGTATCCACAGCAGCGGGGTGTGGCATGTCATACAGGTTTGCAACTTCCTTGTGCCGAAGCCGCGTAACATTCAGTTTTTTGCCGGATCTTGGCCAGAATGAGGCTGCAAAGTTCGGTTCACCTGTCGCCCCGATCCGAATGTCCCGCCGACCAGATCGGTCAGCGGGATCGATTCGAATTGGACGGCGTTGGACTTAGCATCCACAGCCACTGTCGCAGCCAGCGTCACATGCTGAACCACAAGCAGCTTTGCAGCCACAGCCACCCTTGAGTCCACCGAAGATTCGGCGGAGCAGGCCTGGGCGTCGAGCGCATGGGTCGCAGCAGTTGTCACCGCAGGCATTGCCGCAGCATTCGTTGCTTCCGCAGCAGACTTCAACAGGAACTTGCTCGCAAACAACTCGTGGTACACAAACCGTTACTTCGTAAGGAACGCATACTGGAACTCGCTTGCAGCACTTAATGGTTCGCTGCTCGCAAACTGGCACGCAGACGCAGTAAGGAACTTCCTTAGTATGGTTTTCGCAAACCCAGTTGCAAACGGTGTAGTTGCAAGTACGGGTTTCAGGAACCATAGTGCAGGTGCGATGGCAAACGTTCTTGGTGCGCTGTTCGCAAACCCATTCGCAGGTGCGATAGCAAACGGTTCGAGTTCGGCACTCAGGAACCATCTTGCAGGTCGTGTAGCAAACGGTCTTCTGACGGCATTCAGGAACCATCTTGCAAACCGTGTAAGGAACTGTCTCGGTTACGCAGCTTCGCTCGTAACGAACACAGTTGATTTCCTTGGTTTCGCAGGTTGGAACCCAGCACTTCTTGCATACTGTGCGAGGTGGGCACTGTACACATTCAGTGTGGCAGGCACCTGGGCAGTATACGCACTTGCAGGAGCACTCGTCCCAAGTCCATGTGCCTGGCTCGCGTACAACACGTCGTACGACTGGGCCAGGGATTTCTTCGGTACGGGTTTCCCAATGACCACCACGAACTTGGATCGTCTTGGTGTAGTTGACTGGTGTCACTACCGATCGGACGACTTCCCGAGTTCGTTGTTCTTGAACTGGAACCATCACAGTGTAGTTAACCACTTTTTCGTGATTTTCACGAACTGGCTTCATCACTGTGTAGTTGATGACTCGCTGACGAGTTTCGTACACGGGACGACGAACGGTGTAGTTGATCACCTTTTCGTGTGTCTCATGAACTGGCTTCATCACCGTGTAATTTACCACCTTTTGGTGAGTTTCACGTACAGGTACGCAGACCGTGTACTGAACTTCCTTGGTGTGTGTTTGGTACACAGGTCGTCGGACATTGTAGGTCACTTGTCGAACTTCTGTGTTGTAAACCGGCTTCATTACGGTGTATTCGCGAGTGCGAGTCTCATGGACTGGCTTGCGAACTGTGTAATTTACGGTTCTGGTTCGTGTTTCGCGCTGCATGCGAGTCACATTGATTACCTTGTCTTCGGTAACCGTCTGCCACTCGGTTCGCGTGCGCTGAACAGTTTGCTTTTCATAGACCGTACGACGTACAGTCTTCATTACAGTGTGGGTTGCTGGTGCTTCACAACAACCTGCTGCACTGCCGCCGCAATCTTGGTAGCTAACAGCTCCGCAATAGCCAGCGTGGGCTCTACCGGACAATGTAGCCAACAGGGCTACCAGGACCGGTACCACAAACAGCCTTCTCATCTCCCGTTCTCCTTAGTAATCGAAACGTGTGTGTAACTGGGTGATTCTCTGGTTGGGCGCCAGTTCGCCCATGGGTGTTAAGCAGTCATTCTGATTGCGAAGTCCAAGTTCCTGGCCCTTACAAATGAGCCCCTAGATGCTGCGTTTCACAGGCTTTCCTCCCGAAATCCAATGAAACGTAGTAGCGGCTTCCTGCCTTTGGAAAATGGACCGTTCGCTGAGAATGTGCTCTAAGCACCATCTAAATCGACTAACGAAGAACTATTGCTCAGGAAATATGGGGTGTTTTGGCAATATGAGATAGATAGCGAGCATTTGCCGATCAATCAAACTGCGCGTAACGACTTTGCTGTTAGTAGCGATCTTTCTAGCGGGTGGTTCCTGTTTGCGGCTAGTCGTCAAACGCATATACTTGCTATCATGACGATTGAACAGCCAAATAGCACGAACGATCTTCACGGCGATTCCTCCGGTAGAGCCGGTAGCCTACCACCGGCTACCGCCAACAGATTGGGCCTCTACCTGCGTGAATTGCAACACTTCCTGCGCAGCGGATCGCAAACGATAAAGAGCCATGCGTTAGGGCATCGCCTTGGGCTCAGCGACTCCCAGATCCGCCGCGACCTGGCTCTATTCGGCCAGTTTGGCAAACGGGGGGTGGGCTATGATGTTTCCGGCCTGGTTCACGCTATGCGAAGGGCGCTAGGGACAGACGGCCAGTG